>DATIET010000028.1:0-4138 GCA_035455615.1 Thermodesulfobacteriota bacterium | reverse complement strand
TTCTATAGAGTCGGGGAAAGGTAAGAAAATAGGGGTCGTAACGGATATAGGCTCGGTTACCGCGCTCGTCAGGGAGAGGCTCAGGGGTTCGGACGCCCTGGTGATCGAATTCAACCACGATAACGACATACTGCTTTACAGTCACTACCCCTGGGATTTAAAACAAAGGATCAGGGGACGACTGGGACATCTTTCCAATCACCAGGCTTCGGAGCTCCTTTCGGACCTGGTCCATTCCGGGTTGAGGCACGTCGTTCTGGCCCACTTGAGTCAGGTCAATAACAGACCCGAGGTCGCATACGAGTCCGCATCGAGCGCATTGAGGAAAACGGAAGAAGGGACGGGGGTGCAAATTTCGGTTTCTCCGAGAAAGACGCTGGGGGAGGTGCTGGCGATTTGATTCCACGATATTCGAGACCCGAGATGTCCTCCATCTGGACCGACGAGGCTAAGTACGCTAACTGGCTCAGGGTGGAAATCGCCGTATGCGAGGCCTGGGCCAAGTACAAGAAGATACCGAAGAAGGCCGTTGAGACGATAAAAAAGAAGGCGGGTTTCGACATCGCGAGGATAAATGAGCTTGAAAAAGAGCTGAAGCACGATGTTCTTTCGTTCCTGACGTCGGTTTCCGAGCATGTGGGCAGGGAGTCGAGATATATCCATCTCGGTCTGACGTCCTCAGACGTTCTCGACACCGCGTTCGCCCTTCAATTAAGGGACTCTGCGGATTTAATCATCAAGGATTTGGAAGCCTTAATTAACATACTGAAAAAACAGGCATTTAAATATAAAAAGACGCCGATGATCGGCAGGACGCACGGAATCCATGCGGAGCCCAGGACCCTGGGTCTCGTCTTTGCGCTCTGGTACGACGAAATGAGAAGGAACCTGGAGCGGATGAAAAGGGCGAGGGACGTCGTCAGCCTGGGCAAGATATCGGGCGCTGTGGGGACTTTCGCGAACGTCCCGCCGGAAGTTGAAGAGGACGCCTGCAGACGCCTCCGTTTAAAGCCTGCGCCGATATCGACACAGATAATACAGCGCGATATACACGCCGAATATTTTCTTACCCTTTCAATAATAGCGTCTTCCATCGAAAAAATAGCCCTCGAAATAAGGCATTTTCAGAGGACGGAGGTACTTGAGCTCGAGGAGCCCTTTACGGAGGGTCAGAAGGGATCGTCCGCGATGCCTCATAAGAGAAACCCCGTGCTTTCCGAGAATCTGTGCGGGCTAGCCCGGGTCGTACGCTCTTACTCCATATCTTCGCTCGAAAACATACCACTATGGCATGAGCGCGATATCAGCCACTCGTCCGTTGAGCGGGTGATTGGCCCGGACAGCACAATCCTCCTCGACTTCATGCTCGCAAGGCTTGCTTATCTTATAGACGGCCTTCAGGTTTATCCGGAAAATATGGAAAAAAATATATGGCTCACCCGCGGTCTCGTTTTCTCGCAGAAGGTGCTGCTTAAGCTGGTTGGAAAAGGCATGTCGAGAGAGGACGCCTACAAACTGGTTCAGCGTAACGCAATGAAGTCGTGGAAGGGGAAGAGTGACTTCCTAGGGCTTCTGCTGAGCGACCGGGAGGTAACCGGCTTATTAACTAAAGAGGAAATTACTGATTGTTTCGATGCGACTGCGGACCTCAAGAATGTCGACAGGATATTCGAACGTGTCTTTTCATAATTTAAAATTGAATGTTTCTGGATACTAGCGCGCATTTTCGACCAGGGGAGATTATGTTGCTTTCTCAACATTCAGTGGTATAGTTTTAGCTAACCAAACCAAAGGAGGCATGTATGAAGTTTAAATTTTTGACTTCGGCACTACTTACAATAGCGTTCATAATTGTAGGAAGCCAGGCATTCGGTCAGCAAATATCAAAGGAAGAAAACGCCCGACTCCAGACGTTCTTCAAGAAAAATTTCGGTGCGAACCTGGCACCCGATACTGTTATAGAGATTAAAGGGGTGGAGGAAAGTTCCATAAAGGGGCTTAAGAAGGGTACTTTCGTTATCAATACCGCTCAGGGTTCGCAGGAAGTCGGTTTTGTGATGAGCCAGGACGGAAAGTATTTACTAATGGGCAACATGGTGGATACGTCCGGTTTTAAAGTTACGGCTATAAAGAACATTAAACAGGGCGCGATCCCGATTCCCAGGGGCGAATTCCCTGTTCTGATGACGACCGACGGAAAGTTTCTTATCATCAATAGCGAGATCATAGACGTCTCGAAGTTCAAGGATTCGAAGCTTGCCGGGTTTAAAGAGGGCTCGTTTAACATGGGGGGCCGTCAGACAGTACCTGTCTTCATCAGCAGCAACGGTAAGTTCCTAGTTCTAGGTACCGAGATATTCGACACGACAGTCGACCCGCACAAAGAAATAATGGAAAGAATATCGCTGAAGGGTGTGCCTACGAAGGGGGCTGAGAAAGCCGAGGTAGTCATAGTGGAATATTCCGACTTTCAGTGCCCTTTCTGTAAGAGAGGAAAGGACATGCTCCCTCAGATATTAAAGGAATATGACGGCAAGGTTAAAATAGTCTTTAAACAGCTGCCCCTCAAGAATCATAACTGGGCGATGCCCGCCGCTATTGCTTCCGTGTGCGCGTATCAGCAGGGCAATGATAAATTCTGGGCTCTTCATGACAAACTTTTCGATAGCCAGAAGGATATCACGCTTGAGAACTCGAAAGATAAATTCAATCAATATGCGAAAGAGGTCGGGCTCGATACGAAGAAATTCGATGCATGCCTCAATTCAAAAGAAGTAAAAGCGGAAGTCGAGGGTCAGATGAAGGAGGCTACCGAAGTAGGTGTGCAGTCCACGCCGACTTTCGTCGTCAACGGCATGATAGTCCCGGGCGCTAATCCGGAGGGCCTTAAGTCCGCAATAGAAATTCAACTTTCGGAAGGTTCCTGATACTGTACGTAATAGGTCCTACTGCGTCCTATCCCGATTCGAGACGTAAAATCAGAGTAAATATTCTGATTGATCGGGTTAGGGCGCATTTTTTTGTGCATCATATAAAATATCTTCCATAGTTTATTCTGTTCCTGACACCGATGAAATGCCCGTCGTGCGGATATAACAGTTTCGATCATCTCGAGCTCTGTAAAAAATGCGGATCCCCGCTCAATGCGGCCGCGTCGCCTCCCGAGTCGGAGCCCGGAAAAAAGGCCCGTAAAAAATCCCGCGGGCGGGCGGGAAAAGATTCAGGCGAACCCCTGACCGGCGAGCTGTTCCTGGACATACCCATCCGGGAGGCAAATACCGAATCATACGCGGAGTCAGGCAGTCGGGCGGCTCCCCGGCATAAACGGACGGACGCCCGCGCCGGTGATTTACCCCCTGAATCTTATGAGCTGTTTCCTCTCTCTAAAGAAGTTGATACGGCGAGGTACGTGGAAGAAGGGCCGGAAGGCCCGTCCCGCGTCGCTCCGGGCTCTGCGCCGGTCCCGGAAGAAGACCTCCCGGATTTGAGACAGGACCCGTTTGCTGTTATCAATGACGAGGAGGCGCCTTACGAACAGGATTCGGGAAAGATCGCCGGATATTATGAGCGGGAGGCGGATGTATACAATCTTGCCGGCTTTATCTCCCGCGCCTTTGCCATGATTATAGATATTGCTATCGTCTCCCTAACCGCGCTGCTCGCGGTAATTGCGGGTTTATTTATTGTTTACGGTTTTAACTTCGGGGCATACGGCTCGGGGGACATAACGCTGCCGCTGTACCTGGTCCTTTTCCTGCTATCATCCACCTATTTCGTATTCCTCCACGGGTACGGAGGGAAGACGGCGGGGAAGGCGTTATTGGGTATAAAATTGATAAACAACGAGGGTGAGGGAGTGGGTCTTTGGCAAGCGTTCGTAAGATGGATCGGGTATTACATTTCGGGAGTTTTTTTATTCGCCGGATTTTTGTGGTCACTGGTGGATTCCGAATGCCGGACCTGGCATGACAAAATCGCCGGCACCTACGTCGTAAAAGATTGAGGCAACGATGCAGCATCTCGATGAATTAAATGTCAGAATATCGGAAAACAAGGAAAAAATAGAATCCTGGGTCAGGGGTAAGGCCGAAAAGGAATTTATTCCGCTCTACTCCTCGGTCGACGTGAGGGTGTCCAA
>DATIET010000027.1:0-8609 GCA_035455615.1 Thermodesulfobacteriota bacterium | reverse complement strand
CTCGATCTCTCATTCGGGCTGCGCCCCAAAAAACACAGAAACAGGCGGCAATCCCGCAGTAGAGAGCGGAAAGGTAATCGAGGGTGTACCCTTCGTAAAGCAGAAAGACAAATTCTGCGGTCCTGCGGCAATGGCGTCCGTGCTGGAATTTTACGGAGACAATGTCTCTCAGGACGAGATAGCGGAGAAGATCTATACGCCAAAATTGGACGGAGCGCTCATATCGGATATGGAAAACTTCGCCCGTGACCAAGGCTATCAAGCCGAAACGATGAACGGAGATATAGCCGCACTCGAAGCGGAGATAGACAGAGGCGTTCCCGTGATTCTTCTTGTCGAAAAGGGGAAATTGATGGTCAGCGTTCCCCATTATTACGTCGTGTACGGGTATGACAAGGGCAAAGAGGTCTTCATCCTGCACACAGGCGACAAAAGCGGTCAGGAGATCAAGTACGACAAGCTCGACAGTGAATGGGAAAAAATGAACCGGCTTATGCTCATAGTAAAAAAGTGAAAACTACACATGTCGGCTTTTTCACATTGCTATTGATCCTGTCCCTGATCTCATCCGGATGCGCATCGATTTACAGCTCATATTTCACGGAAGACCCCCTCACCGCAGAAGAGCACAACGACCTGGGCGTGATTTACGAAAGGGAAGGTAAATACGACCTCGCCATAAGGGAGTATAAAAAAGCGATATCCGCGGACAGTGAGCTCGTGGTACCGCTGGTCAATCTTGGCAACGCCTACTTCAAAAAGGGCGAGCTTGAGGAAGCTGAGAAGTATTACAAAAAGGCACTGGGAAAAAACAAGAAAAACATTGAAGCGGCTAACAACCTCGCATCCCTCTATATCGAAACGGGAGAAAATTATGAAGAAGGGCTAAAAATTCTTCTAGCCGCAACCGATACGCAGAGGACTATGCCTCCATATGCCCTCGACACTCTCGGAGTTTTGTATTCGAAGACGGGGGAGCCTGAGAAAGCGAAAGAGTCGCTCATGGAAGCCTGCGCCCGAGCCTCGGGCGATGATAAGTTGAAAAGCGAGATAGAAGCACACCTCGCCGGGCTTGGAGTAACCGGCGGATGCAAATAGAGCATTCGCCCGGATAACGTACGCCCGGAATTTCTAGCCGAGCACGGCGCCCGGTTCGATCCTCCTCCCCGAAAGGAACGCCTTTGCGTCGAGCCTCTTCCCGCCCTCCAGCTGAAGCTCGAGAATATCGAGCGCTCCTTCTCCCGTCATGACCCGTAATACCCCTTGCGGCGCATCGACTACTTCCCCCTGTTTCCCCTCCCCTTCGGCAACGGCGGCTTTGTAGATCTTGATCATCTTCCCGTTAGAATATGTATACGCCCCCGGCCACGGGAGCATTCCTCTTATCTGATTCCTTATCTCCCCGGCAGGTTTACGCCAATCTACTCTGCCGTCCTTTTTTTTCAACATCGGGGCGTACGTGGCGGCTGTCTCGTCCTGCTTTAGGGGTTGTAAATATCCTTTTTTGAGCTCTGCGATCGCCTGTAGAAGGAGCTCCGCCCCGGCTAGCGAAAGCTTTTCGGTTAAGGTCTCCCCCGTATCGTCGTAATCGATCGGTATCTCGCGTGTGAGGAGTATGTCCCCTGTATCCATACCCTCGTCCATCTCCATAATTGTAATGCCCGTGACCTTTTCACCGCGCGCGATTGCCCAGTTCACGGGCGCTGCTCCCCTGTATTTCGGCAGGAGGGAAGCATGGACATTCAGGCAGCCAAACCGCGGAAGCTCGAGCACCGCCTTCGGGAGAATTTTTCCGTAAGCGGCGACGCAGATGAGGTCCGGGTTCAAGGCCGCGAGCTCTTTTAAAAACTCTTCTGTCCTTATGCCGGAAGGCTGGAGCACCGGGATGCCGAACTGCTCCGCGACTATCTTGGTCGGCGGCGGAGCGGGTTTTAGCCCCCTGCCCTTCGGTTTATCGGGCTGGGCCACGAGAGCGGCCACTTCGTCCCTGGACTCTGCAAGCGCCTTTAACGATGGCACTGCGAACTCGGGCGTCCCCATGAATACTATTCTCATGTATCTGGATTATATTCAAAGAAAGAGCGTATTCAAACTATTCCGACGGGACGATGTCAGTGGTCATGCCGACATTTTATTATTTTAATAGAGCGAGGCGAATTCGGATTGGTTCGGGTAGAGATGGGTCACTGGCCGTCTTCATCCGGCTTTTCGGAAACTGCCTTCCTGAACTCTTCGGTTATCCATTTTTTAATCCCTTCCTGTGAACCCTTCCCTATTATCTTCCTCACCTTCTTTAAAGAGATAACCGCCTTCGCGGCAGACCTGTGCCCGCCGGCGCTCCCGATGTCCTTGAACAGTTCCCTAACGAGCCTGCCAGCGCTCTTTACGTACCCGACGTTCCTCACAGATATAATGAGATGCGTATTCGCCAATATGCCGAATGCGACCGACCACTCGATACCCTTTACCTGGATACCGAAGTCGGCCATTTTCGGAATAAGGTATTCCCTGTCCACCCTGCCGACGTTGACGAAAAATACCTGGTTGACTATCCAATGGTCGGCAAGCGCCTGCCCAAACGACTTTATCTCGTCGGGAGGGACTTCGGCGCGCTCTATTCGTCTCAATAAGCCGAGGTTAGCGAGCGGGTAGAGGAAAGTGAACGCCTCGATGTCGTCGGGATCGGCGTCCCGGTTAAGCGTGACTGTATCAGTCTTGATTCCGTAGAGGAGAGCGGTAGCGAGTCTCTCGGATATGACAGTCTGCGATGCCCTCAGGTACCTTGTAAGTATCGTGGAGGTGGCACCCTCTTCGGTACGGATTTCCTTGAACTTCGCATCATACGAGCCGACAAGGGGGTGGTGGTCTATGACCGTATCCACCTGAGGAAGCTCCGGCCCGAAAAACGGGGGCTGCACATCGAGGAGCGCAATCGAATCGAAGTCTCTGAGGTCCTCGACACCGAGCTCCTGTAAATCAATTTCGAGGAGCTCTATCATAGCGACGTTTTCAGGACGAGAGATCTTGTCCCCGAGGTGCCCTATTATGGCGGTCTGTTTATTCCTTTTAAGAAGAACCCTAAGGGCGAGCGCGCTCGCTATGGCGTCGGGATCGGGGTAGTCGTGCAGCAGAATGAGCATCTTCTTTGCGCTGGCGTGGACTTTTCTGAGCTCGTCGACCCTCAGGTCCGTCTTTGCAAGCTTTTCCTCGCGCGCTATTTCTTCGGAGAGTAATTTATGGAACGCGACGAACCGCACGGACGGCGGAGGCTCTTCTTTCTGCTCCCCGTTACTGACGATCATCGGCGTTTGAGGATAATGCGACGACAGCTCCTTTGTGAGCTCGGGGGTAAAATACATGCTCTCGATCATGATTATGGAAAAGTTTCCGGTCTGGTTAAGGGCTTCCTCGCGCGAGCTGACCCAGATGACCTCGCCCCTTTTAGAGAAAAGCCCGAGGAGGAAGGAATCGAAATCCCCTATAAAAAGATAACGTCTTAGTTCCTTCTGCATTATTTTTCAGCCCTGCCGAGGGATTCACCCTTACTGCCGCATGCCCTGCTCAACCCGCTTACGAACCCGGAGAGCTCGTCAAATAATTCTTCTTTCCTTTCACCGTGCTTTTCTATTATTCGGACGATCGCGCTCCCTACGATAACGGCGTCGGCGTAACCCGCTATTCTCGATACCTGCTCAGGCGAGGATATACCGAACCCCACGCCGACCGGGAGTTTGGTGGAGTGTCTTATCTCGGATGTCAGGTCTTCGAGAGAATAATCCATATCGGGCCTGACGCCGGTGATCCCGGTCACAGAAACGAGATAAACGAAACCGCCCGCATTTTTAGTTACGAGACTAATCCTTTCACCAGTGCTCGTCGGAGCAAGGAGGAAGATGAGATCGAGTCCTGCCGCGTCGAGATGAACTTTGAATTCACCCGCCTCTTCGGGAGGGAGGTCGACGACAAGGACCCCGTCGGCCCCCGCCTCCGCAGCGTCTTTGGAGAACCGTTCCAATCCGTATTTGAAAAATGGGTTATAGTAGCCGAAAATGATGATGGGCACCCCGGATTTCTCCCTGATGCGCCCGACCATGTCGAGAACCATCCCGAGGGTAGTGCCCTTTTTGAGGGCCCTCTCGGAGGCCAGCTGAATCGCAGGCCCGTCGGCCATGGGGTCCGAGAACGGGACGCCCAGCTCAATTATATCGGCGCCGCTGTCCACGAGATTGAGCACCAGGTCGGCTGTCAATCCGGGTGACGGATCGCCGGCCGTAACGTAATTGACCAGAGCGATCCTTTTCTTCTTTTTTAGCTCTTTGAACTTATCGGCTATTCTGCTCATTTGTTTTGGAAGTGGATTTTAAATGGATAAATCAACCGACAGTCATTTGTTCCCAAACCACTGTTCTTATCGAAAAGCATCTTAAAGGATATGTTGTTAACTAAATACTCGGTTACCCGCCCCGTGAATCGATTGTACCGGACAATCTAACACCTCAGGGGCCAAAGTCAAGATTTGGACCGGCCCGCAGGCCGTGAGTAAGAGAACGGAATTTCCGTGGCCAGACGCCCCGGCTGGCGTGATAATTCTCATTGTTTTATACCTGTTAGGAGGATATCGGAGACGGCGTTTATATCCTTGTCGCCCCGTCCGGAGAGGCAGATTATTATGACCGAGTCCCCGGGCATCCCCGGAGCCACCTTCTTCGCATAGGCGATGGCGTGAGCCGACTCGAGCGCAGGGATTATACCCTCCACCTGAGAAAGGTACTTGAAACCATCGAGGGCTTCGGAGTCCGTAACGTTCTTATATGAGACCCTCTCCGTATCGCTCAGGTAGGAATGCTCGGGTCCAACGCCCGGGTAGTCGAGACCCGGGGCTATGGAGTGTGTCCCCATGACCTGCCCGTTTTCGTCCTGGAGCAGGTATGTTTTGCTCCCGTGCAGGACCCCCACGGTTCCGCTCGAAATGCTCGCCGCGTGGTGGCCCGTTTCAATACCGCTGCCGGCGGCTTCGACGCCTGTCATATTCACCGTTTCATCCCCCAGGAAGGGATAGAAGAGACCCATCGCATTCGAGCCTCCGCCTACACAGGCGATGAGGAGATCGGGCAGGCGCTTTTCCTTCTCAAGTATCTGCTCCCTCGCCTCCCTGCCTATGACCGACTGGAAGTCCCTGACCATCATGGGATAGGGATGGGGCCCTGCCACGCTGCCTATTATATAAAAAGTATTCCTGACATTGGTGATCCAGTCCCTCATTGCCTCGTTCATAGCGTCTTTGAGCGTCTGCGTGCCCTGAGTCACCTCCCTGACGGTGGCTCCCAGGAGCTTCATGCGCGTTACGTTGAGCGCCTGACGCCTCGTATCCTCGAACCCCATGAATATCTCGCATTCCATATCTAGGAGCGCCGCGACTGTAGCCGTCGCAACGCCGTGCTGACCCGCCCCGGTCTCTGCGATGACCCTCTTTTTCCCCATACGGGACGCGAGGAGCGCCTGGCCTATGGTGTTATTTATCTTGTGTGCGCCCGTGTGCGCCAGGTCCTCGCGCTTGAGGTAGATCTTCGCCCCTCCCAGGTCCTTCGTCATTCTCTCGGCGAAGTAGAGCGGCGTCGGACGCCCGACGTATTCCTTGAGATAATATTCGAGCTCCCTTCTGAACTCTGGGTCGTCTTTAATTTCGAGATAAGCCTTTTCGAGCTGCAAAATGGCAGGCATAAGGGTTTCCGATACATACCTGCCGCCGAATATGCCGAAATGCCCCAATTCGTCCGGCATCACAGGTCTATCCGCCATTTTTCACCGCCTCGATAAATTTTCTCATCTTCATGTGGTTTTTCTTCCCCGGGGAGTCTTCGACGCCCGTGCTCACATCCACCCCGTACGGTCTCACAGTTTCGATAGCCCTGGATACGTTCTCGGGGGTTAAGCCGCCGGATAATATCACTTTTTTCGATATTGCGATACCCTTTAATACACCCCAGTCGAAGCTCTTCCCCGACCCCCCGTACATCTCGTCCGTATGCTTATCAAAGAGGATAGCCAGAACCGGATAAAGTTCAACTTCTTCCGTATTCACAGTGTCTTTCACCCTGACTGCTTTTATCAATTTATAAGGCAGCAGAGTGCAGAACTCGGGGGTCTCGTCACCGTGGAGCTGCACCGTGTCCACACCAGAAGTCTCGACCGCTTCCTTTATCTCATCGGGGCCCTGGTTTACAAAGACGCCTACGGAAGAGACGAACGGAGGCAGTGAGGAGATGATCGGGTGAGCGTCACGGGGGTCTATAAACCTCTTGCTGCCCTTGTAGAATATAAAACCCAGCGCATCCGCGCCAAGCTCGACCGCGCGAAAGGCATCATCAGAATTCGTAATACCGCAAACCTTTACTCTTACCATAGGGATTGAGAATTATAAAAGCACAATCCGCGTATGTAAAACGGACTCACGGGCCCGTCTCTGTCCTATAATCCGTCAAGGTAGTTTTTAATCGACTCGGCTATTATTCTGTAACCGTTCCCGTTCGTATGCCCGCCGAAGTTGTTGGGGTATATCTGCTCCGCGCCCGCGCTCCGGCTGAGCGGTGGAAGCGCATCGACGTAACGGATACCGTGCTCGTCGAAATATTTTTTGACAGCCGTATCCGCCTGCCTTTCGTTCCCGATGAGATAATCGATTTTTTCGGATCCCGGGAGAGCCTTGTTCCCCTCTATATATTCCGTGAATACGCTCTCCTTGGTAGGTATGATGACAACTATGAATTCGATATCGTTTTTTCGAGCGATCTCGTTCATCCGATCGAAGAACTCCAGGCTCAGCCGTAGCCCTTCCCTTATGTCGGGTCTCGCGAGGTCGAGTCCCTTTAACCTCTGATCGGGTGTAAACCCAGTCCTTACGCCGCTTGCCCCGTCCTCGAGCATAACGATCTGCTCGCCCCTCCCGAGCCTCCTCGCCTGCCTGAGGTTGTCTCCGATGAATGAGGAGCTCACGAGCCTGTACAGCACGCTGTTCCCTGCGAGCCAGTCACCCAAGCCGTACGAGGCTCCTTCCTCATCGTCCGACTCACCGCTCCCCTGATATACTTGGAGTTCCGGCTTCCTCATATCCTTCCATCTGTCGACACTATAGACGGCGGTGAAGGAGTCCTTGATGTCGTTACCAAGATAAAACCCGGCGATGATTATCTCGGGATGGAACGCGAGGGCTTCTGTCTCCATGAGATAGAGATACTCCGCCGGGCCGTAGCCTCCGAGCGATATGTTATATACAGTCATACCCGTCATACTCCCGAGCGCTCCGGGCCAGGATTCGCTCGCCCTTGCGCTTATACCATATGTGTGCGAGTCGCCTATCGCCACCACTTCGGCCGTATCCGGCACGGATTTGTTCCTGAATCCGAGATCGTCGTGCGCCCCTGTAGCAGGCTCGATCCTGTACCTGAGGACATCGTCGGGAACCCTCCTGGGCTTAAGGAAATCAATAGGGTCGAATACAATTCTGGAAAGTCCCTCGGCTATCAGAAGCGATATGACCAGGGATATAAGGATCAGCAAGAAAGTCTTCAGATATCTATTCAATATTAATGGAGCCCTCGCTGCATGAACGGCTCTCCCCGGAAGGACGAGAGTGATTGTGAGGCATACATATTACCGGAACCGGCCTTCAGCATTTGTATATCGTAAATTTCCAGTAATATAATCCAGGAAAAAGCCCGAGACAATCAGCGGCCGGGTGCGAATAATCGCTAAAACTTGTGCTATCATATTTTCCGCGCCGCGCTCAGGATAACGGAAAACTCAAGAAACTGCGCGTATAAACTTTAAGACGAGAGCATGGGATGAACAAAACCGAAAGCACACGGTCCTTTAGAAAAAAGCTTTATCTCGTATTGATCAGCGTACTCTTCACACTCGTTATACTAGAAATCGCCACACGAATCTGGCTCGATTTCATCGCCCCCGAGGACGTGAGCCTCGAGTATTCGCTCTACTCATACCTGAGCCCCGACAACCAGAGATACATACGCCACCACTACCTGAACTATTATCCGAACCCGGAGTACCGGAGGGGGAAGACCTCTCATAACTCACTCGGATACAGGAACGACGAATTCCCGGCGAAGAAGCCGGACGGGGTTTTCAGGATCGTGCTCCTCGGCGGGTCCTCGACCTATAACATCGGGATCGACGACAACGATAAGACCTGGGCCGCGCAGCTGGAGAGGATACTGAGGGACAAGTACGGGTATAAGAACGTGGAGGTGATAAACGCGGGGGTCGGGGGATATAATTCCTGGGAGACGCTTATCAATCTGGAATTCAGGGTGCTCGACGTCGAGCCCGACCTGATAATAGAGTACGAGGGCACTAACGACGTGCACGCGAGGTTCGTAGACCCGGCTTCATACAGGGGGGACGATGCCGGCCGGAGAAAGCAGTGGGACCCGCCCTCGATATTCTTCCTCGAGCACAGCGCGCTTTTCAGGGTGATACTGAGAAAACTGGGCGTGACCGAGCAAGTCGGCATAGGGAACTTCATAACCCCCAGAAATACCGCATACGGGCCTGTTTCCGTGGCGAAACACGACCCTATGGGGCTCCTCGAA
>DATIET010000026.1:0-2320 GCA_035455615.1 Thermodesulfobacteriota bacterium | reverse complement strand
GATGAATGGAAGACGGACGCCGCCCCCTGCAAGTAGGAAAAGGATTGGACGGGGACTGTTAACCAGGCGACGACGGGCGCGCCGCTTGCTCGCCGGCATAATCTGCAGTGGCAGTAACCTGCGTCGATTATCGTACCGTTTACTTTGTAACGAACTTCCCCGCACAGGCAGCCGCCTTCGAGTGATCTCTTCATATTAAAACCTCGTATTCGATATTGGTTGTTAGTTTAGTCAGAGTATAAGGAGACCTGATTTAGGGTCAAGAAAAATGTAGAGGACTCCAATCTGTCCTTGCAAGATGACTCAATTAATGGGCGTATAAGAATTATACATCTGAGCAATATGTAATCCATATGGTGGTTAATAAGTAATCATTTGAATCCCTAACCACTCCGAATTGCTCTAAATTAAAGGGAATTTTAATTGTGGCACGCACCTTGCCATTATAGCACCCTTAACATCGATGTAGGAGGAAAAGGCAATGAAAATAAGGTCATTATTATTAACTGCTGCGATTCTGCTGGGTCTTGCGGGATTAGTGCAAACCTCGCACGCCGGGGATTCGAAAGTAACCATACGCGCCGGGCATTTCCCGAACGTAACCCATGCCCAGGGGGTTATAGGGCAGGCGAGAGGGGATTTCGAGAAGGCGCTCGGTGATAAGGCCGATATTGACTGGAAGATCTTTAATTCCGGGACAAGCGCGATCGAAGCCCTCTTTGCGGGCGAACTCGATATCACGTACATAGGGCCCAACCCCGCCGTGAACGGGTACATAAAGTCGGACGGCGAAGCACTCCGTATTGTCTCGGGCGCCGCGAGCGGGGGCGCGGGGTTCGTCGTGAGAAAGGATGCCGGTATTAAGTCTGCCAAGGACTTTAACGGGAAGAAGCTCGCGACGCCGAGCATAGGCAATACCCAGGACGTCGCTTTGAGGAACTGGATTGCCGAGAACGGATACAAGCTCAAAGAAAAAGGGGGGACGGTCGAAGTGGTACCGCTCGCAAACCCCGATCAGCTCACCCTCTTCATTAAAAAGGAGATAGACGGCGCATGGACGGTCGAGCCCTGGGTGTCGAGGCTCATATTCGACGGCGGCGGAGAGCTGTTCCTCGACGAGAAGGAGCTCTGGCCGAACGGTCAGTACGTGACCACTCATATCATAGTCAACACGAAGTTCCTGAACGAGCACCCCGAGCTTGTAAAGACGTGGCTCGAAACGAATCTTCAGATAACCGAGTGGATAAATAAGAATCCCGAAGAGGCGAAACAGGTGCTGAACCAGGAGATTAAGCGGGAGACCGGGAAGGCGATACCCGAGAATATTCTCGACGCCGCAATTCCGAGGATCGAGTTTACATACGACCCGATCGGAAGCTCACTTTACTCCTCCGCGGAGGACGCTTATAATCTCGGGTTTCTCGGAAAGAAAGAGCCCGACCTCTCGAACATTTACGACCTTTCTATATTGAATGGAATCCTCAAGGCCAAAGGACTTGAAGAGATAAAGATCGACAGCGGTCAGACAGCGGTAAAATAGACGTCTAATAAAAGGAAATCAGATGCATCTGGAGACAGTAAAGAAATTAGAAGTGCTCAAGCCCGACAGGGTGGTTGATTTGAGGGACGCGATTTGCCCCCATCCGTTGAACGTGATAAGGGATACCGTCAGGGCGCTCGACGACGATGCGGTGCTGCTCGCGATATCGGACCACGAGCCTACGGCGCTCGAGAACGCGCCCAGGTTCTGCGAGAGGAGAGGGTATCCATACCGGGTCATCGAGCAGGAAGGCTTGTGGAACATATTCATTCAGAAGATAGAGAAGAAAGAGGCGAGGCTCAGGGTGGAAAACGTCTCGAAAGTGTTCAGCGCGAGAGATGGTAAAGTGTCCGCGCTGAGCGATATAAACCTTACAATCCGGAACGGGGAGTTCGTCTCGATAGTGGGATCTTCCGGGTGCGGGAAATCGACGCTCCTTAACCTCATCGCGGGTCTCGATAAGCCGACCCACGGACGGATACTCGCGGACGGGAAGCGCGTGGAAGGACCCGGCTCCGACAGGGTGGTCGTATTCCAGGAGGGGGCGCTTTTCCCGTGGCTCACAGTGGTCGAGAACGTAGAATTCGGGCTTAAGCTCAGAAGGGTTGCCCATAAGATAAGGAGAGAGCTCGCTTATGATTATTTGAAGCTCGTCGGACTCGCCGACAAGTTCCATAACTCGTATATACATCAGCTCTCGGGCGGGATGAAACAGCGCGTCGCATTGGCGAGGGCGCTCGTCATGGAGCCTTCGATACTGCTGATGGACGAGCCGTTCGC
>DATIET010000025.1:0-5205 GCA_035455615.1 Thermodesulfobacteriota bacterium | reverse complement strand
TCCACCTGCCGTCGTGGGGCACGATTCTGGCCGAGAAGGAAGACCTGCCGACACCGCTGTCCTTGTTTCTTACCTGATCGAAGAATACGCCCGGAGACCGGTGGAGCTGGTTCACGATCACCCTCTCGGTACCGTTTACTATAAAGGAGCCGTTCGGGGTCATGAGAGGTATCTCGCCGAAATAAACCTCCTGCTCCTTAACGTCCCTAATGGTGCGCTCGGCCCCGGATTCCGTGTCCCATATGACCAGGCGGAATGTCACATACAGGGGCGCGACGTACGTATATCCCTTGAGCCTCGACTCCTGGGCTTCGTACTTCGGCCTGTCGAATCTATACCCGATATATTCGAGCGAGGCTTTCTCGTTGTAATCCTCTATCGGAAATACCGTCTTGAATGCGTTGTGAAGACCGATGTCCTTCAGGTCTTCCGGCTTCACTTCGGCTTGAAGAAAGTCGTGGTATGATTGTATTTGAACTTCGAGCAGGTGAGGTATTTCGAGAACAGATGGTAATTTTGAAAAACTTTTTCTTAATTTATACGTTTCTAGACCATCAAGACTCAATGTGTCTTACCCCCCGTTATGTTTTGTAAATCTCACGCATACAGCTATAACGCAAATCCGCCTGTCGACGGACAGACCGCCACTATCTAGGTCCTATTAAGCATTCCGCTGTAGACACTCGGCTTTCTATCTGAAAAAAAGACATATATATGAGATAGAAACAAGATCGGAAAAAGGCTTCAAAAGTCAGATAAACGAATCCGTGAAGCAAGTAAGATATTATACCTGACTTTTGGCCAAACGCTTAATTTACTTCAACCTCAGCGCCTGCTTCTTCAAGCTTTTTCTTAATGTTTTCCGATTCCTGTTTATCCACGCCTTCCTTCACAGGCTTGGGGGCTCCCTCGACCAGGTCCTTTGCTTCTTTGAGACCGAGCGATGTAACTTCCCTTACAGCTTTAATAACCTGGATCTTATTCGCGCCCGCTGCCTTAAGGATTACATTAAACTCGGTTTTTTCAGCCTGCTCCGCCTGAGCTTCGCCTCCGGCTCCGGCGCCCGGCATGGCAGCTACCGCTATCTGCGGAGCCGCTGCCTTGACATCGAATTTAACTTCGATCTCCTTGATCAACTCCGAAATCTCGAGCATGCTCGCCTTTTCGAGATACGTAATAACGTCTGTCCTCGTAATGTCAGCCATGATTCAAAAAACCTCCTTGAATGAAATAAAAATGTTCCTTACTTTACCGTTATACTTAACTATTTTCTTTTTCTTTAGTCTCTTTAACAGCATTGAGCGCGTATATCAGCTTGGACTGGAGCTGATTGAGGGTACCGAGGAATTTGGATACCGGGCTATTGAGGAGTCCCAGGAATTGTGAAATGAGCTCCTGTCTCGAAGGAAGCTTCGAGAGGTCTGAAATCTGGCCCTCACCTATTACGCTCCCCTCCACGATACCGCCCTTTATTTTGAGCAGGGGCAGTTTCTTGAGGGATTCTACAAAAACCTTTGCGACAGCCGTGGCGTCCTTTTCACAGATAGCGACTGCCGTAGGCCCGTCGAACAAATCGTTGATCCGTTCGATTTCCGTGTCTTTAGCGGCTATCCTCAAAAGGGTATTTTTAACAACCTTCAGCTGTGCGTCCGCCTTTTTTAGATTCGCCCGCAGGGTTTCCAATTCCTTTACAGAGAGCCCCTTGTACTCGACCACCATAACCGACGGGTTTGCCTTGAAAACATTGTTAAATTCCCGTACGAGTTCGTTCTTAGCCGCTTTACTCAACATTTTTCCTACTCCTTAATAAAAGACGATTTCAATAAGTTATCCCCGCGTAATTATCCGCTATTGTTCCCAAGGCCGGCTCAAGCCGCGATCTGCGCGTTCTTCAACTCGTCCCTCACGTTAATAAAATCGACCTTAATTCCGGGGCCCATAGTATTGGACAGCGTTATCTTCCTTACGAACACGCCTTTCGACGAAGGCGGTTTCATCTTAAGCAGCGTTTCCATGAATACGAGAAAGTTGTCCTTTAGCTTGCCGGTCCCGAACGATACCTTGCCTATCGGGGCATGCACCACGCCGCCCTTGTCGTTCTTGACCTCTATCCTTCCAGCTTTGGCTTCCTTGACCGCCTGTGCGACATCGAAGGTCACGGTGCCGACCTTGGGACTGGGCATCAGTCCCCTAGGTCCCAGAACCTTGCCGAGCTTCGCTACTATATTCATCACGTCGGGCGTTGCGATCGACACATCGAACTCGAGCCAGTTGTCCTTCGAGATCTTCTCGATAAGGTCGTCGAGCCCCGCATAATCCGCGCCCGCTTCGCTTGCTTCCCTTTGCTTGTCATCTTTGGCGAAAACGACCACTCTTATATCCTTTCCTATGCCGTGCGGCAGGACCATACCGGCCCGTATCTGCTGGTTCGCCTGTCTCGGGTCGATCCCCAGCGTAACCGCGACCTCGACCGTTTCGTCGAATTTGGCCGTCTTTGTCTCTTCGATAAGCCTGATGGCGTCGTCGAGTCCATAGTTCGTTTTGGCGTCGACCGCGTTTCTGGCCTCAGTATATTTTTTCCCTTGCTTTGCCATCTCTAATCTCCTCGATAACTTCTAAATCTAAACATTAACCGCCGATTCCAGCCTCGTCCCGGAAAAGTAATCCGCGGCCTTCCGCCGCACGGCAGCCGGCCTATCCCACCTCTATCCCCATGCTCCTCGCGGTGCCGGACACGATCTTTACAGCAGCCTCGAGGTCGTCGGTATTCAAATCCGGCATCTTGATCCTCGCAATTTCTTCCACCTGGGACCTTGTCAGCTTCCCTGCCTTCTTCTTAGGGGCCTCTCCCGAGCCCTTTTCTATCTTTGCGGCCTTCTTCAGGAGATAGGAAACCGGCGGCGATTTAACCTCGAAAGAAAATGATTTGTCGGTGTATACCGTTACGACGACGGGAAGAACCCCCTCCGCCTTCTGTGTCTGCGCGTTGAAAGCCTTGCAAAATTCCATAATATTGACACCCCTCTGCCCGAGAGCCGGGCCCACGGGAGGGGACGGTGTAGCCTTTCCGGCTTCAACAAGGAGTTTCACGTATCCGTCTATTTTTTTCATATTAAATCTTCTCCACTTGATTAAAATCGAGTTCTATCGGCGTAGTTCTTCCGAATATCGTTACGAGCACCTGGACCTTGGCCTTGTCGGGTCTCACTTCTTCGATCACGCCCGAGAAATTGGCGAACGGCCCTTCTATCACTTTCACCGTTTCCCCCCTGTCGAACGAAACCTTGGGCTTCGGCTTCAAGGTGCCTTCTTCAATCTGCTTCTTTATCTTTAACACTTCGGGCTCGGCTATGTCCGGCACCGAATCGGGATCGATCCTTCCATCCTTCAGCTTGCCGCCCACGAAGCCTATAACTTTAGGTATATTCCGTATAAAATGCCAGCTCTTGTCGTTGAGCTCCATTTTTATCAAAATATATCCGGGGAAGAATTTTCTGACCGAAGTCTTTTTCTTCCCTCCCTTGACCGGCTCTACAATGGTTTCGGTGGGGACCAGAACCTCGACAACCAGGTCCGAAACACCTTCCATTCTTGCCCTATCCTCAATATAGGATTTAACCCTGTCCTCGAATCCCGTATTGGTATGAACCACGTACCATCTCTTAGCCATAGAAAACCATTATCTCCATCGATCTCTTAACTGAGTATTAACCTGATAACCCACGAGAAAAAATAATCCACAATCCCTAAAAACGAGGCAAAAACAGCCGAAATGACAACGACGGCCAGCGTAGATTTCACGGTTTCCTGTCTCGAGGGCCAGGTTATACGCTTCGCCTCGCTCTCGATATCCTTTGCGAATTGACTTGTATCCGCGCTTAAGTTTTTTAGTCTGTCCATTAACGTTTCCTGATTCAGGGCAGGAGGGAATCGAACCCCCAACCGCTGGATTTGGAGTCCAGTGCTCTCCCTAATTGAGCTACTGCCCTATTTAAAATTTATAGATATTCCTATTTCGTCTCTTTATGGACGATATGCCGCTTACACCACTTGCAGTATTTCTTAAGCTCGATCTTTTCCCGATTAGTCTGCTTGTTTTTAGTTGTCGAATAATTTCGTCTCTTGCACTCAACGCACGCAAGAGCAACGACTAGAATATTGTCACCCATAGCTCTCCACTACTCCACGATTTTAGTAACTACGCCAGCGCCTACTGTCCTTCCGCCTTCCCTTATCGCGAACCGGAGCTGGTCCTCCAGCGCCACAGGCGCTATCAGCTCCACGTCCATGTTTATGTTGTCCCCAGGCATTACCATCTCCACACCCTCAGGTAGCACTATCGACCCCGTCACGTCCGTCGTCCGGAGGTAGAACTGAGGCCTGTACCCGGGGAAGAACGGCGTATGCCTCCCCCCCTCTTCCTTCTTAAGCACATATACCTCGGCCTTGAACTTCTTGTGCGGCGTTATGCTCCCCGGTTTTGCCAATACCTGCCCCCTCTCGACCTCGTCCTTCCCTGTACCCCTGAGCAGCACTCCCACGTTGTCCCCGGCGTGCGCGTCGTCCAGTATCTTCCTGAACATCTCGAGGCTCGTCGCCACCGTCTTACGCGTGTCCCCGAAACCCACTATCTCCACCTCGTCCCCAGCCAATACCTTCCCCCTCTCCACTCTGCCCGTCACTACCGTGCCCCTGCCCGATATCGTGAACACGTCCTCTATCGCCATCAGGAACGGCTTGTCCATCTCCCTCACGGGCTCAGGTATGTACTCGTCTATCGCCTTCATCAAATCCATTATCTGGTTCATCGCCGCTGCGTCTTCCTCCAGAGCCTTTAACGCGCTCACCCTCACCACCGGAACGTCGTCCCCGGGGAACCCGTACTGCGTCAGCAGGTCCCTTACCTCAAGCTCCACTAAGTCCAGCAGCTCTTCGTCGTCCATCATGTCCACTTTGTTCAGCGCTACCACTATGTACGGAACCCCTACCTGCCTCGCCAGCAGTATGTGCTCCCTCGTCTGGGGCATAGGACCGTCTGGCGCGCTCACCACCAATATGGCGCCATCCATCTGCGCTGCCCCCGTTATCATGTTCTTCACGTAGTCGGCGTGCCCGGGACAGTCCACGTGCGCGTAGTGCCTCTTCGGAGTCTCGTACTCCACGTGCGCTATGTTGATCGTTATTCCACGCTCCCTCTCCTCAGGC
>DATIET010000024.1:0-8203 GCA_035455615.1 Thermodesulfobacteriota bacterium | reverse complement strand
AAGTAGTAGTGAATGTTACGCGCCTCGTCGAGCGGGGTTATCTTGTAAGGGGGGACCTCTTCAGTCTGCCAGAGCCCTTCCAGTTCCGCGTGTATCTCGTCCTCCTTGTACCTTTTTTCCTCCGTGCTCAGGATGGGGTTTTCGATATCGCCCAGGTGTGAGGAGATACGCCTGAATTTCTCGAGGACTATGTGCCTGTTCACCTCGGTAGGGTGCGCGGTGAGGACGAGCTCTATAGACATTTTATCGAGGAGCGCCTTGAATTCATCGCAGGTTATCCCTTTTTGTCCCAGTATCTGGAACAGGTTCTCGATCGAGCCCTCGCTCGAGTCCTTGACGTCGGATATGTACTTGTACTCGCGCCTCCGCCTGATCCTGTGTATCTGCTCCGCGATGTTGACGAGCTTGAAATAGACTGTGAAGGCGCGGGTGACCTTGTAGAGGTCCCTGTCGGATAGGCATCTTATCGTGGCTACGAGGTCGTCCTTCTGGCTCTTCTGATAACGGCGCCGCATTTCCTTGGTGAGCGCCCTTATCTTCTCCTCGACGTCGAATATCTCCACCCCCTCCTGCTCCTTTATCACCGTCCCGAGTATGTTGCCGAGGAACCGGACGTCGTTCCGGAGCGGTTTCTCTTTGTCGGTTTTGGCAGGTTTGGGCTGACTTGCGGTCTTCGTTTTTTGATGAGCCATTATCGGAGTCTCCTCGACGCGTATAAATCATATCTCAAATATAGACGGGAGACCACAGACCGCGGCCGCGCATATCTCAAAACCGGCCAGATAAAGTACATGTTACATAATACTTACCCCAACATTACATTTTTGTAATAATCGGTTATTAATCACGCAGCCGATAGATTGAGCTTTATTAATAAAGTAGAATGATGACGAGAGGGATTCGGAAAGAATAGACGACGTCCGAATTACTGCCCGTATGCCAAGGCGCGGCAATAACACAATTATTAGGGTGGACGGGAGGCTCGTATCCGTGATAACGGTGCTGATCTCCCTCCTCTGCGCCGCCCATGAATCGCAGGGGCAGGAATTCGTGAGAGGGGGTTTCAACCCGGACGACCCGCCCGAGGCCAATATAAAGCTCCTCCCCTACCTCTCTTTCGGCGCGCAGCTCGAGTTCGAGTACGAGTACCAGAGGAACGCCGACCTCGATACCGGGAACGACGAGGACTTTACCACCCTGGAGCCAGCGCTCGTTCTGGCGCTCTCGTTCGATCCGAGCAAATATTTTCAGGCCTATGTGGACATGAAGCTCGCGGGCGAGTTCGAATTCGAGGACGGCCATACGACGAAGGACAGGGCGGTACTCGAAGTAGAGCTCGCGTACATACTGCTTAAGGAGCTTTGGGGCGAAAGGCTCGCGTTCCAGATCGGAAGGCAGCGATTCGAGGACGAGCGGCAGTGGTTATTTGACGCGGAGCTCGACGGCGCGAGGGCGTTTCTTTATTTCTACGGTATCGACGCCCAGTTCTCAGTAACGCGGGGAGGCATAGTGGATGTGGACTTGATCAACAGGGACGCAGGGGACAAGACGAATAATTACATTACGTACTGGACGTATAATTTTTCAGAAGATACGAATGCCACAGCCTATTTCGTTTTCCGCGATAATACCAAGGACGAGGAAGAGAGCGCTATCACGTTCGGCGTCCATTCGGACGGGGACTTTACGGAGAGCCTCGGATACTGGCTGGAGCTCGCGTACGCGTTCGGCACTCACGACGGAAGCGATATCGAAGGGATAGGCTTCGATATCGGCTCTACTTATGCGTTCGACATGACTCCCGAGCCGTCTGTCACTCTCGCATACGCATTCGGCGGGAAGGACTTCATGCAGACCGGGCTTCAGGGGAACGAGAGCGACTTCAACGGGGCGGCAGATTTCCTCTATTACGGGCAGCTCTTCGACCCCGAGCTCAGCAACATGTCGATATTTACCGCGGGGGTCGGGATCAATCCGACGGAGGAGACATCCTCGATCGAGCTCGTCTATCACTACTATATACAGACAGAGGCAAGGGACAGCCTCGCGGATACGGGGATCGACGCCGACCCGGACGGGAAGAACAAGAGCCTCGGCAGTGAGATAGACCTCGTGCTCGGATACGAGGACGAAGAAAGCGGGTTCGCGGCTGCCCTCGTGCTCGGCTATTTCATACCGGGAAACGCATTTCCCCCGGATTCAGAGAACAGTTTCCTCGCGAACCTGACGCTCGAGTACCGGTTCCAGCCAAGGAGTGAAAGGGAGGAGGGAGAAAGGGAGGAGGAATGATTTATAATTTAGATACGGTCCAGAGGAAAGCCTGACCATGCGCGTACTTGTAGTAGAGGACGATAAAAAGATAGCGTCGTTCGTAATGAACGGGCTCAGACAGGCGGGGTTCGCCGTCGATCATGCAGGAGACGGGGAGGAAGGCGTACACCTCGCGATGCACGAATCTTACGACGCCGCCGTTATAGACATCATGCTCCCTAAGCTCGACGGCCTGAGCCTGATCGACGAGATCAGGCGGAGCGGGGTGAAGACCCCCGTCCTCATACTGAGCGCGAGACGCACGGTCGACGACAGGGTGAAGGGTCTCGAAGCGGGGGGGGACGATTACCTGACGAAGCCGTTTGCGTTCTCGGAGCTCCTCGCGCGCGTCCAAGCCCTCATCAGGCGCTCGTCGGGGTCGACGGGGGCCACATACCTCAAGACCGGCGACCTGTCGATGGACCTCCTTACGAGGAGGGTAGTGCGAGCGGGAGAGGATATAGAGCTTCAGCCGAAGGAATTCTCGCTCCTCGAATACTTCATGAGGAACCCCGGGAGGGTAGTTTCCAAAACGCTCATCATGGAGCACATATACGATTATAACTTCGACCCTCAGACGAACGTGGTCGATGTGCTCGTGTGCAGGCTTAGAAATAAGCTCGATAAGGACTTCGATAGCAAGATGATACAGACGATCAGGGGTGTGGGCTATGTTCTTAAAGAATCCTAGGCTCCTTTTCAAATCGAACAGCTTCAAGCTGATAACGCTCTACACGATACTGTTCGTCCTGAGCTCGCTCGTAATCAATATCTACATATATACCGTCATCTCCTCTTTCATATACGACCAGAGCAGGAGCGAAATAGTGGAGGACCTAGACGACCTCGCCGAAATCTATAAGGACGAAGGGGTCGAGGCGTTCAAGCTGGAGATATTCGAGGACGAGGAAGACCCGTTCCTCGTACGCCTCACGGGGAGGGGAGACGGTGCGGACGTTTTAAGGGTTCCCAAAAACTGGGAGGATTTCGACTCGAGAGAGCTGGGACAGGGGACAGGGGACCGGGAGTGGATATATGTAAGAGAGGGAGAGGACGACGCCTACGAGACCACGTCTCTAACGCTGTCAGACGGCACGATACTTCAGCTCGGTCAGACGATATCCGAGAGGGAAGACCTTTTAAAGAAGATAAGGAACATCTATCTCTTTGCGATCATCCCCGTTATCCTCATCGCATACCTGGGAGGGCTGTTCGTAGCCGACCGTGCGCTTAACCCGATAAGGCAGCTCATCAATACGCTCGACTCCATCGTGTCCAGGGCCAAGATAGACCAGAGGGTCCCCGTACGGAACGAGGACAGGCTCAACGACGAGCTCATCTCGCTGTTCAACACGATGCTCGACAAGATAGAGACCCTGATGAACGGAATGAGGAGCGTGCTCGACAACGTCGCACACGACCTGCGCACGCCGATGACGAGGCTCCGCGGGACGGCCGAGATGGCGCTTGAGGCCGGGAAGGACGGAGACACGCTCAGGGAGGCCCTCTCCGACTGCATAGAGGAATCGGAGCGCATACTCATAATGCTGAATACGCTCATGGACGTGTCTGAGGCGGAAACGGGAGCCATGAAGCTCAATCTGGAAGAGATGAACGTGGCGCCCGTTATCGGCGACGTCGTCGACCTCTACGGATACGTCGCCGAGGAGAAAGGGGTTTCGGTGCACGCGGGCTTTCCCGAGGAGCTTTACCTCACTGCCGACCGGAGCAGGATACGCCAGGTGCTCGCTAACCTGCTCGATAACGCGATCAAATACACCCCTTCGGGGGGCAGGATAGACATAGAAGCCAGCCGCGGGGAAAAAGAGGTCGAGATCACAGTTAAGGATACAGGCATCGGCATCTCGGACGACGAACTGGACAATATCTGGGACCGCCTCTACAGGGGCGACAAGAGCCGCTCCGAGAGGGGGCTCGGCCTGGGACTAAGCCTCGTTCGGGCCGTAGTAGGCGCGCACAGGGGACACGTCGAGGTCCTGAGCAAGCCCGGCGCTGGCTCCGTCTTTTCGGTATATCTTCCGCTCTGACCTTTTATCCGCATAGCGAAGCGAACGAATCTCTTTTCTTTCCGGGGATATGAACTTTCCGACATCCGACACATCCGCCACGTATATACCCCGGCGCATCTGTCGGATGTCGGAAGAGGTCGGATTATGATGGGATATTAATGTACAACCCCACCCTACCTATTTTGGCTCAGGAATTGATGAGCCGGAACTTAATATACATTAGTGACTTTGTTGGACGAGCGACCGAATGCTTGCACGCTCGCATCCGTTCCCCCTCCCTTTGAGGGGGAGGGAATTAAAAGGAAAAAGACGGGATTCCCGATCGTCACTCAACCTTTCTAATTCGTAATGCGCCGGAAATATTCCGGCAATCGCCTCCCTGTATCATTGAGATAAATCCAAAATCAGGAGGTGCAGTATGAGTAATATAAAAGTATCAAGAACACTTGTTGCAGTAAGTTCGGAAGTGCGAAGAAGGATCGGGTTCGCGGCCATTCTTCTCACCGCGGCGCTGGTCTTCGGTTTGACGTACGCCGCTCGTGAAACCCGGGCTCAAGAAGGTAACGAGATTCCCTTCGGCGATGCGCAGATACGCATAGAGGTGAACTCGACCGACGGAGACGCGGGTCTTCAGATTTTCCTCGACGGGGAAGCGTGGAAACAGATCAGGATAGAAGACCCGAGAGAGCGGCTCGTCTTCGAGGTGGATAACTTTGGCAAGTTCAGGAGACTCGGAAGCACGGAACTATTCATGGAGAGCAACGAGCCCGATTTCCAGGAGGACATGTCCCTGCCCGCGATACTGAAGCTCCTGCCCGCGGGTGTATACGACTTCGAGGGCACTACTATCGACGGTGAAGAGCTAGAAGGCGAGGCGGAACTCACGCACGACCTGCCCTGCGGTCCGGAAGTTACATCGCCCATGGACGGCGATACTCTCGATCCAGCGCAGCCGGTCGTCATAATGTGGGAGCCTGTTACGCATAAGCTCGATAAGACATCAGCTACGGGTGAATGCAGCGCCTCGACCGACATCGTAATCGTCGCCTATGAAGTAATAGTTGAACTTGAAGGAGCGGAGCCCCCGCAGAAAATGGATATTTTCCTTCCTGCCGGTGCAACGCAGGTTACCGTCCCTGCTGAGCTTATAGTGGCGGGCGGCGAGTACAAATTCGAGGTCCTGGCGATAGAGGAAAGCGGAAACCAGACGATCACCGAGGGAATTTTCATGACATCGAATTAGGACTCCATCAAAACACAGGCGTATTTACGGGACTCCCTCCGGCGTAGCCTATACGGCTATGAGGAATGCGGAGGGAGTCCCGGACGAATGCACGGAATTAAATCAAAATCACCCTCATCCCTCATTACCTGCACCCGCCCTGTTCCTGACAAGTATCGGCGAACGGGGCGGGGTTATCTGTACGCTGCATAGACATTATTACGAAATGACAGATAAAGACGTTTTGTGCCGGGTCCGTCAGGATACTGAAACAATTTCAGCACAGGCTCAATTCGAGAATGCCGCTCCTACAGCTAGGATGCAGGATAAGCATTTCCCCCTTTGAAAAAGGGGGATTTAGGGGGATTTTAAAACAAAAAAAGAATAAAAATAAAATCCTCCCTACCCCTCCTTTGCTAAAGGAGGGAATTAAAAGAGCAATGCAAAAAAGTAATCGCGACCGAAACCTTACGAACTTGTAATGTTTCGGAAATAAGCCCGCAACCTTCGTGCGCTATCATGTGAGTAAATACGCATGTGAGAGGAGGTATTGCCATGATTAAAAGAGCAGCATTAGCGGTCATTGTACTGACTTTATCGTTTTTTACGATCGGAGGATGCAGCAGTGGCGGAGGCGGCGGGGGAGGATGCCCGGAATTGAATACAAGCATCGAGGTATGCGACCCGGAAGCGGGCCCGTTCTCGCTCGTGATCGATAACGGGTTCTTCCCTGTCGTCGTCGGAAGTGAAATGGTGCTCGAAGGGGTGGACGACGAAGGCGTCGAGGTACGGCTGGAAATAACCGTGCCCGGGGATACGGAGATGGTTGCGGGGGTAAATACGCGCGTCCTCGTGGAGACGGAGTTCGAAGACGGCGAGCTGATCGAAGTTTCCAGAAACTTCTTCGCGCAGGCCCCCGACGGCACGGTCTGCTACTTCGGCGAGGAAGTGGACATATTCGAAGACGGTGAGATCGTTTCGCACGAAGGCGCGTGGCGCGCGGGAGAAAACGGCAACCTCCCGGGGATTATCATGCCCGGAGAACCCGAGATAGGCATGATATTCCAGAATGAGTTCGCGCCGGGTATAGCCGAGGATCAGGCCGAGATTCTCGCATTCGGCGAGGAAATAGACGTGCCCGCCGGTATGTTCAGCGATACGCTTACGACGGAGGACTGCAACCCGCTCGTGAATGAACCAAAGGACTTAAAGGTATATGTCGACGATATAGGGCTTGCGATAGACGAGTTCGCGGAATTGATTTCATTTTGAGGGACGCCGGAGCCGCTTCCTTCGGTCACGATGATAAATGGTTGCCCCGAGTCAAGCCTGTGAAGCTTCACTTGAGGGTCTTGTCCTTGAGCGCGAGGGGCGGCTTCCACGTGCCGTCGGCGACGCCGGGTGCGCGGCGGCCCCACGTGTTGTCGCGCTTGTCGGGGGCGTCGGTGAAGAACCTGACCAGGAGCCTGTGGAGCATGTTCATCTTCGGCATTATGCCGTGGAACCCCCCGACTTCGGTCAGCACCTTGTCCCCTATCTCCCAGTACCCGTAGTCGTCAGGAGTCACGCAGACGAGGTTCTCGGGGGCGAGGAACTTGGGCACCGCGCCCTCGAACGGAACAGTGCCGTCGCCCGTGAGCCTGCACTCGGGGTCGGTTATTCTCGCCGGGAACCACTTGTTGTACCTGTCCGAAGTCTTGAAATCGAATTCGGGGAGCCCTCCGCTTTTCACGATCTTAAGCCGCACCCTCGTTACGGAGTCCACTCCGACCACGGCGAGCCACCTGTCGGCGCTCATCCCGGCGTCGGATAATTTAAACGCATCGATATTCGCGCGGTGGCTCTTCCCGGATTTGAGCATGTTTGAAAATACCTCTTTCGCGAGCGCGAGATTGTCCCCTCCGGGCAGGCCCTTCAAGTTTATCCACTCCTTTATTGATTGTACTATGCTCGGCTGCCATGCGCCCGGATCGAAGAGCGACTTGGGTACGCCGTCCGGCACTTCGAGTCCGCCGCTGAAGCTCGGAACGAGGTAATAAAGCGCGGGCGTGACGCGCGCGGACTCCCTCTCACGCGAGCTCGGCGGGGAAGTGCCGAGGTTCGCCGTACCTGTTGTCACCTTTATGACCGCCTCGAAAGAGCCCTGATACGGGGTCGCGAGTGTCGCGACCTTGTGGACGGGGGCCTGACGCCCCTTGCTCTTGAGGTAGCCGGCTATTATGAGGCCGCCCATAGAGTGACCGATGAGGTTCACTTTCGGGTCGTTATGATAGCCCGCTCTGAAGTAATGCTTGAGGAGCTTCGTGCGGTCTATAACTTCCCCTATGAACGAGTCGAGCCCGGCCTGTATGTCTTCGAGCTTCATCCGCCAGTCATAACCGAAGGGAAAGACGGGCACTTGCTTGTCCTCTTCCGAGCGGAGGTTGTAGCGGAGCTCCTCGATCAATTCCTTATACGCGATCTCGTAGAGCTGGTCGGACCTGACACGCGCGGGCTCCTGCGCCTCGTAGCGGAGGTCGTTCGGGTGGAGCGCCAGACGCTCGAACTTCTTCGTCATGACCGTCCATACGTATTCCGGGGGCAGGTCGTATTCGTCCTTCAAATAAGTCGCGGTAATGCCGGGGACTACTATGACGGGGTA
>DATIET010000023.1:0-5742 GCA_035455615.1 Thermodesulfobacteriota bacterium | reverse complement strand
TCCAGTCTCCAAACGTCGAAGCCGCGAAGCCGATGGTCTTTACAACCGCTCTACTCTTAATATTGATCGTAGTCGTTTTAAACCTGACAGCCATAATAATCAGGAACCGTTTGAGAAAAAAATACACTACCTCGGCAGTTTAATAGATGTTATATTAATAATTGCTCCGCGGTGGATAGTTCAGGAGGCTAAAATAGAATTGAATACAGAAACGGTAATGGAAGCTCCAGAGACCAGAATCAACGAGCAGATCAAAGTGCACGGGGACCCGAAATCGAGCAAGTACAAGGTGCCCGACCCAATAGTACAGGTAAACGGCGCGAATTTATATTATGGCGAAAAACAGGCTTTAAAGAGCATATACATGGATATCCCGAAGAATAAGGCCACGGCGTTCATAGGGCCTTCGGGATGCGGCAAGTCCACGCTGCTCCGCTGTTTTAACCGTCTTAACGACCTTGTCGACTCGGCGCGCGTCGAGGGAGAGATACTGATAGACGGCGAGGACATCTACGACCCGAGCGTGGACATAACCCAGCTCAGAAAGAATGTCGGTATGGTTTTTCAAAAATCAAACCCGTTCCCCAAATCCATATATGAAAACGTCGCCTACGGTGCCAGGATAGCGGGTGAAAACAGAAAATCCGTTCTGGACGAAACAGTGGAGAAGAGCCTTAAAGGCGCCGCGCTCTGGGACGAGGTCCACGACAGGCTCCACGAGAGTGCGCTCGGCATGTCGGGAGGCCAGATGCAGAGGCTTTGCATCGCAAGGGCCATAGCGGTTGAGCCCGAGATTCTCCTTATGGACGAGCCCTGTTCGGCGCTCGACCCTATAGCGACCGGGAAGATAGAAGACCTCATTACGGAGCTTAAATCGAAATACACGATAGTTATTGTTACACACAATATGCAGCAGGCTTCCCGTGTGTCGGACTACACCGCTTTCATGTACCTTGGGGAGCTGATCGAGTACGATACGACGGAAACGATATTCCTCAAACCCAAATATAAGCAGACCGAAGACTATGTCTCGGGAAAATTCGGTTAATATCGGACCTTCATCCGACAATCGGTTTCTCTCCCCGGATTTTTTCTTTATCGGAAGAAATAAATGCCTTATGAAGGTAAAATAAAAGTATTATTCGTTTGTACACATAACTCTGCGCGGTCGCAAATGGCGGAAGGCATTTTGAGGCACCTATTAGGCGATAGGTTCGATGTGTACAGCGCGGGCACTGAGCCGTCCCGCGTGAACCCGTATGCTGTCCGGGTAATGGACGAGATCGGCATAGATATATCGCGTTACACGTCTAAAAACCTCGATATGTATGCCGGCACGGCTTTCGACGCGGTCGTGACGGTATGCGACCGGGCAAACGAGACGTGCCCCGTATTTACAGGCGGAGGCAAAAAATTACATAAGGGGTTTCCGGACCCTGCCGGTTTCAGCGGCAGGGACGATGAGATAATGGCCGGATTCAGAACCGTCAGGGACGAGATAAAATGCTGGATAGAGTCTGAGTTTAGCGGGAATCAGCCCGTGCCCTCAAATTATAGCTCTTGAAAGCCTGCGACAACTAAATGATCAGATTAGAAGAAGAAATCAGCAAATTGAAGAAAATGCTGTTCGAAATGGCGACCTCCGTCGAAGAGATGATAGCCAAGAGCATAAAAGCGTTAAAAGACCGTAATATGATCATGGCCGAGGAGGTAATAAAGTCGGACGCCAAGATAAACGAAATGGAGATCGATATAGATAACCAGTGTATCAGGATACTGGCGCTCTATCACCCGGAAGCCGAGGACCTGAGAACCGTCTCCATGATAATGAAGATTAACAACGACCTCGAGAGGATCGGGGACCACGCCGTCAATATCGCGGAAAAAACGATCTACCTCGCCGACAAGCCCCCCGTAAAGCCCCTGATAGACATCCCCCGGATGGCCGACAAGGCCATACAGATGCTTCAGGAAAGCCTCGATGCATTCGTCAATAAAGACGCCGAGCTCGCCATAGAGGTATGCAAGAGAGACGATGAAGTCGACTCCCTCGAACCGCAGATAGTGAGGGAGCTCGTCACCTACATGATCGGCGACCCGCAAACGATCGACAGGTCGCTCAACCTTATCCTTATAGCCAGGGAAATCGAGAGGGTCGCCGACCTCGCAACGAATATTGCCGAGGACACCTACTATATCGTAAGCGGAAAATCGCTCAAACATCACTCCCTTGAAAAGATGTAACTCCCGGCATACACGCCTGTAATCCGTCTAAATCTCAATAGAACATGTAAGCGCCCGACCCCCGGACGCCCCGGCCCCGAAACTGCCGGATTCGAATTTCCGCAAGGAAGGATATGTATTCGCGAGTATAGTATAATTTCCTTGAAAAGATGCGTTATACGTATAAACTCTTAGGCTCCTGAAGGTGGATGATTAACGATATGCACTTAAAAGACCTCTATCAGTTTGGAAAGGAGAACATGAGGCGTAGCCTCATAGAAAACCCCGCTCTCGAAACATCCATCCTTCTTTCAAAGACGAGCGCTATAAAGGATATTTCCGAGATCTACGCATACCCCGAGAAGGAGCTTGACGACGTCGAGGTAGAGGAATTTTACAGGCTCCTCGAAAGGAGGATAAAGCGCGAACCCATCGCCTACATCAGCGGGGAAAAGGAATTCTATTCTAGGACGTTCTCCGTCAATAGAGACGTCCTGATACCGAGGCCCGAGACGGAGCTGCTCGTAGAAGAGGCATTGAGGACGGCAGTAAAAATAGGGAACCCGGCGATACTGGACATAGGCACGGGGAACGGATGCATAGCGGTAACGCTTGCGTGCGAAAAGCCCGGCTCGAGGGTCGCTGCCTCCGACATTTCACGGGGGACGCTCGCAACGGCGCGGGCAAACGCGGAGCGGCACTCTACCCGGGAAGCGATAAGTTTTGTCATCGGAAGCCTGGCAGATCCGTTTAAGCGGGAAACATTCGACCTGGTGGTCTCGAACCCCCCTTACATACCGGAAGCCGAATATGCCCTTCTTCCGCCGGACGTTAGGGATTACGAGCCCCGCTCGTCCCTCGTCGGGGGAGAGGACGGCCTATATTTCATTAGCAAGCTGATCTCGGACGCGGGAAGGGTTCTTAAAAACGGCGGGTGGTGCCTGCTCGAAATAGGGGCGGGACAGTCGCCCGGCGTAAAAAAACTTTTTGAAGAAGCGCGCTTTTCGGAGATTTCCTCCATAAGAGATATAAACGATATAGAAAGGGTTGTGAGGGCTCAATGGAAAAAATAGTAGTCGAGGGAGGAAAAAGGCTCGAAGGCGAGATCAAAGTCAGCGGCGCCAAAAACGCGGTTTTACCGCTCATGGCCGCGTGTATTCTGTCGGAAGGAAAGAATTTAATTACCAATGTCCCCGACCTCGCCGATGTGAGGACAATGGCGAAGCTCCTCCAAATACTTGGAGCCGACGTGGAATACGATAGCGGTACACTCACGATAGACTCATCGGGCTTAAACAACTGGGAAGCCCCTTATGACCTCGTTAAGACAATGCGTGCGTCCGTGCTGGTCCTGGGTCCCCTAACCGCCAGGTTCGGGAAAGCCCGCGTTTCGCTCCCGGGCGGCTGCGCCATAGGGGAGCGGCCGATAGACCAGCATCTAAAAGGCCTCTCCATACTGGGCTCGAAAATCCAGATCGAGGAAGGTTATGTCGAAACGAGCGCGCCCAGGCTCACGGGCGGCATAATACCGTTCGACGTTTCTACCGTGACCGGGACCGAGAACCTTATCCTGTCCTCCGTGCTTGCGGAAGGGGAGACAATACTGTTAAACGCCGCATGCGAGCCTGAAGTGACCGACCTCGTGACCGCGCTCAACAAAATGGGCGCCGATATCACGGGCATTGGGACCGACATAATAACGATAAGAGGGGTAAAGAAGCTCTCTCCCCTCACCGGCTACGAGGTGATGCCCGACAGGATAGAAGCGGGGACCTACATGATAGCCTCAGTGCTCACAAAAGGGGACCTCATGATCAGGAACTGCCGCTTCGAAAACATGGGCGCACTCATAGGAAAGCTCATCGAGATCGGGGCTCAGATAACCCGCGAGAACGGCGGGATCAGGGTGAAGTCGAACGGGGAATTAAAAAGCACGGATATCACTACACTCCCCTACCCCGGTTTTCCGACCGACATGCAGGCGCAGATGATGACTCTCATGAGCACTGCCGACGGTCTCAGCGTTCTTACCGAAACGATATTCCCTCAGCGGTTCCTCCACGCCGGAGAGCTCAGAAGGATGGGCGCCGATATCAAGCTCGTCGGGAACAGCGCGGTCGTAAGGGGAGTTAAACACCTGAGCGGCGCTCCGACGATGGCGAGCGATCTCAGGGCGAGCGCCTCCCTTGTATTGGCGGGACTCGCCGCGGTCGGAAAAACAGAGATATCGAGGGTCTACCACCTTGACAGAGGCTACGACAAACTCGACAGCAAACTCGTAACTTTAGGAGCCAGTATCTGGAGGGAGAAAGAATGATAACGCTTGCGATCGCAAGGGGTAGGCTGCTCGGCGAGGAAGTGAATCTCCTGAAAAAAGCGGGATATCCCGTCGACAATATATTGAAAGACTCGAGGAAGCTCATCTTCGAATACCCGTCCCTTAAACTGAAGATACTCATAATACGCCCGACCGATATACCGCCCTACGTCGAATACGGCGCGGCCGATTGCGGTATAGTCGGTATGGACACTCTCATGGAAGAAAAACACTACCTCTATGAGCCGCTCGACCTGGCAATAGGGAAATGCAAGCTTGTAGTAGCGGCCCCCAAGGGCTTCGAGTATTCCTCGGCCGGGTCACTCAGAATCGCGACCAAGTATCCGAGGATCGCCCACGAGCACTTCTCGGGGAAAGGCGTAGGGGCCGAGATCGTGAAGCTCTACGGCTCTGTCGAGCTCGCCCCCATAGTCGGGCTCTCGGACGTTATAGTCGACCTTACGGCAACCGGGGAAACGCTCAAGAAAAATAACCTTATCGAGTTCGAGACTATAGCGGAAATCTCCGCCAGGCTCGTTGTAAACAGGGTGAGCATGAAGGTCAAATCCGAGGAAATAAAAGAGCTGATCAGGAAACTGAAGGAAGTGAGGGAGAGCTGATTCCGTCTTTCGTGCACGGGGAGTCGTGCTTTAAAAAACCTCATAGTATACTGACAACTCTTCAGCCCTGCATATTCTCAGGCGCCCTTAACCCGCCCTTAATAATTTCAAGCTTTGAATAAACCCAAGATTCGGTAAACTAAATATTTGTATATACTGACGTTGGGCCTTAAACTTAGTAAATCCTCCCCTTTCCGTAATGGTCCGAAGGGGGGAAATTCCGGGAGAAAAAAATGGAAGCCAAGGCTAAATCCCGAGAAAATAATCATCTGAAAGGTAATCGCGATCATAGAGAACCCGGTCATCAATCGAGGGAATTTTTAACAAAAAGCTTTAAAACGGTCAGGGATTTCTCACACACGCTTGCCGAACCCTTAGAAATCGAGGACTATGTCATACAGTCCATGCCTGACGTCAGCCCCACCAAATGGCACCTCGCACATACGAGCTGGTTCTTCGAAACTTTCGTTCTCTCTAAAGCCGTTAAGGGATATAAGTCCCTGAGCCCGCAATACGCATACCTCTTTAATTCTTACTACATCCAGGCGGGGGAAAGACACTTGAGACCAAAGAGGGGCCTCA
>DATIET010000022.1:0-7026 GCA_035455615.1 Thermodesulfobacteriota bacterium | reverse complement strand
ACCGCGAGTATCCACCTAATCGGCCTCGCGAATGCCGCCTCGCCGTCGCCCCACTTCATGGATTTTCTGAAAGGGAGGTCCATAATTATCCCGGGCAGCATTTCTTTTAAGAGTTTTTCCGTCTTCTGTCCCTTTATTTTTTTTACAGCCGCCAGGAACTCGCCCCTGTCCCTCGTTACGGTTACGAGGTCTTTTACGTCGACCCCCTGGGATTTGGCGAACCCGATCGTCGCGTTTGTCGGGTTCCCCTTATCATCGAATGCAATTCTCACCGGAGGACCGTAGGACTCCCTCGACTGGTCTTCCTGTATTTCCGTGAGGTCCGTGACCCGGAGCGTCAGTCTCCTCGGGGTCCCGTAAGACGAAATATTCCCGTAAGCGAGCGCGTTCCCGGCAAGCTCCCTGGATGCGATCTCCGACAGTTTATCGATGACATCCCTCATGAAGCCGGCGGGGATTTCCTCGGTTCCGATCTCTAGTATCAGCTCTTTTGCCATGGATTCTTTTTCGCGAGCGGGAAACCCATTTCCTCCCTTTCGAGGAGGTACCCCTCCGCACACATCTTTGCGAGCGCCCGCACCCTGCTGATGTACGAGGCGCGCTCGGTGACCCCTATCGCCCCACGGGCGTCGAGGAGGTTAAACGTGTGAGAGCATTTGAGGCAGTAGTCATAAGCGGGCAGGGGTAGTTTTTTCTGTATGAGCTTCCTGCACTCGGCCTCGAATTTATCGAACAGGTCTCTCAGCATCACGGGGTCCGATTCCTGAAAGTTATATGTCGAGAATTCGAACTCGTCCCTCTGGTGGATCTCGCCGTAGGTGATTCCCTTTGTCCATTCGAGGTCGTATACGCTCTCGACACCCTGGAGATACATCGCTATCCTTTCGGTGCCGTACGTCAGTTCCGCGGAGACGGGCTTCAGGTCTATTCCGCCTGCCTGCTGGAAATAAGTGAATTGAGTGATCTCCATGCCGTCGAGCCACACTTCCCAGCCGAGGCCCCACGCGCCCAGGGTCGGCGATTCCCAGTCGTCCTCTACAAATCTGATATCGTGCGCGAGCGGGTCTATGCCCAGGTGTTTCAGGCTGTCGAGATATAAGTCCTGTATGTCGTTGGGTGAGGGCTTTATCAACACCTGGAACTGATAGTAGTGCTGTAGCCTGTTCGGGTTATCCCCGTACCTGCCGTCTGTCGGCCTCCTCGAGGGCTCGACGTAGGCTACATACCAGGGCTCGGGTCCGAGGCATCTCAGGAACGTCGCCGGATGGAACGTACCCGCCCCCTTTTCCAGGTCGTACGGCTGCATGATAACACAGCCCTTTTTAGCCCAGTAGTTCTGGAGAGATAGTATCAGTTCCTGAAATGTCATTTAATATCCTTCAGCCCGCAAAATTAGAGGGAAAAATATACCATTATTTGAATTTTTTGGAAATCCGGAGAGGATTCAAGACATCGCTTCGGACATCACGGGGCAGACTGCGGTTGAACGCCTGAAGGGCCGGGATCGCCGGAAGATTTGCTGCGGAGCGGTTCATAGACAAAAACCCCCTCTCAGGTATCTTTCCATTTCGTCATGGCGAAGACCACTTACAAGGGCTCAGGCGTCGATATAGAAGCCGGGAATCTCTTCGTCGACCTGATAAAACCGCTTGCCGCATCCACCCTGAACAAGTATGTGCTCGGCAAGATAGGCGGCTTTTCGGGCGCGTACGAAATCCCTCTCAAGAAGTATAAGAAGCCTGTGCTCGTAGCCGCCACTGACGGTGTAGGCACGAAACTAAAGATAGCCTTCATGACCGGCAGGCTCGACTCGGTCGGTATAGACCTCGTGGCCATGAACGTGAACGATATAATCGCGTGCGGCGCCGACCCCCTCTTCTTCCTCGATTATATCGCCACCTCGAAGCTCGATCCCAGGGAAGGGGTGGAGATTGTAAAGGGCATAGTGAATGGGTGCAACGAAGCGGGCTGTGCGCTCCTCGGAGGGGAAACCGCCGAGATGCCGGGCTTTTACGGCAAAGGCGAGTTCGATCTAGCGGGGTTCGCCGTGGGGATACTTGAAAAGGATCAGGTTATCGACGGCTCGGACGTCAGGCCCGGAGACGCGGTCATAGGGCTCGCTTCGAGCGGGCTTCATTCGAACGGGTATTCGCTTGCTAGAAAGGTGCTCCTCGGGAAGAAGAGATACAAGCTCGGAGACTCGCCCGGACCCCTGACACGACCCCTCGCCGACGAGCTTCTCGAGCCGACGAGGATATACGTGAAGACGGTCCGTAAGCTTAGGAAAGCGTTCGACATCAAGGCGATTGCCCACATCACGGGCGGCGGACTCCTCGAAAATATACCGAGGACGATGCCCAAAAAATGCGCCGCCGTCCTGGATTCTTCTTCGTGGACGCTTCCACCGATAATGGAGCTCATAAAGAGGGAAGGCCGTATAGAAGACGAGGAGATGCGGAGGACCTTCAACTGCGGTATAGGTCTCGTGATTATTGTGCCTGCTTCGGATGCGGGCCGCGTACTGAAGAAGCTCCGGGGACTTAAAGAAAAGGCGTACCTGATTGGGGAAATAGTGAAAAGGGGGAAGGGGGATCACGGTGTGATCATAAAGTGACGGTGAAGAAGCTTATCCGGATTATTACCTGATGAACCCGCCGAATTGATAAATGAACGTCGCTTTTATATTGAGTCTTTCCAAAGCTCCCCAGCCTTCAGGGAACGGAGAATAGGGGGAAGCCGACCTTATCGCCCTTATGGCTTCGTTGTCGAGACGCGCGTATCCGGACGAGTTCAGGAGCTGGATGTTTTCGAGGTCCCCGTTTCGTTTAATCGTGAATACGAGGAACAACTGTCCCTGTTCACCCCGGAAACGCGATTCTTCCGGGTAATTCCAAACGCTTTCAATCTGACTCTTTAACTTTGAGAAATAGGACAGGTATCTGAATTCCGTCGTGCTAAGCTCGACCGTGTCCTCTCTCATGTTTACGTCTCTCGCACCGAGATAATCCTGAGTGGCCTGGGAGCTCTCAGGGAACGTATTCGGGACGTTGCTGAACAACTGCTCCCTCGATATATTGGGGACGGCCCGCTCCTCATATTTTTGGCCGGTCGCTTTCTGAGCGCCGGTATCTTCCCTGAGCTGCTCTTTGGGAAGTGACGCCAGGGTCTTGTCGCGGAGCAGGTCCTCTCGCGTAATGCTCTGCCGGGTCGTCTCTTGTTTTGGTTTTTCGGCCGTCTTGGGTTTGGTCTCCTGTTTCTTCGCGGTTTTTTTTGGTTCCTGTTTTTTTACTTCCGGCTTGGGTTTCTGCGGGGCCGCCGGTTTTTGCGGCGGAGGGAGCGCTACCGACCTCTTCGTGAACTGGTCTCTGGTTTTTTCTTCCTTGGCATCGTGTGACCGTTCTGCGAGCCGCTTGGTCTCTTGAGGCGGCTTTGTTTCCTTTTCCTTGGGTACGGGCAGCTCGGTGATCTCTATATAATCCGGTTCCTTCTTTTCTTTCTTCGCCTGTTTACCTATAATTTCGAATTGATAGACCAGAATGATAGCCAGAATGAGCAGGTGAAAGAAAATCGAGCCGATTATAAAAGGGAGAAAAGACTTTTTACGCGGTTTTTTCAGGTGCTTTAACCTAATCTGCCTCACAGACAATATGATACCACTCAGGAAGCTTAAATTCTATTTTCAGTCGATGTTTTTCCTTCATACTTTATAAAAAACTTTAATATTGCGGAGTTAAAGCCGTCGGGGCCTTCTCCGTCAGCAAGGGTCAGATTCTCGAGGCGGCACCCGCTGTCATAGATTCCGCTCTTTTTCCGGACGAGTATTGGGAAATCGACCTCTTTCAGCATCGGGAGATCGTTCGGACTGTCCCCGACTCCTACAGACTCGATTGAAGGCGATTCGTTTCTATAGATTCCGGAGAGGATTCTTACCGCTTTCCCCTTGTCGTTTTCTCCGAGAATATGGTGGAACCTGCTTCCCCGGGTGTGGTTATAACCTTTTTCAACTATCTTTCTCACTACCTCCTCCTCGTCACCGTAGATAAGAAAAGGCTCGCTGTAACTCCTCTCCATCGCCAATCGGGCGGACTGCTCGTCGAGACCCGTAACTTCCATGATCTCGGGCAGGGACATATCCGATATGCCCCTTAAGCGTATCCCAGTTTCCGAAGCCACTGACTTGAGAACAACCCTGAGCGTCTCACGCGAAGTCCCGGACTCGATCACGAGATATCCGTCCGATGCCCTGCCGTAACGGAATTTGCGGCTGAAGTAGCCATCCGTTATGAAGATGCCCCCGCCGTTTTCCGATACGAACGGGTGTCTGTTCCCGAGAAGCGATCTGTACATTTCGATCTCCCCGCGGGATTTGCTGGTATTGATTACGAGGGGAATATTTTCTTTCTCCAGGAGACGCAGTGCCGGTAGCGCCGCGTCGAATGAATATGTATCGTGGTCGAGAAGCGTTCCGTCGAGGTCGGTAAATACAAGGAATCTATAGGGCATTGTCCTTATCGACCGCGTCCTTTAACATATCGAGAATATCCGGGATGGCGGAGGTTACCCTGCTCCAGTTCGGGATCAGCTGCGAGCCGAGAGGGTTCTCGAGGAATTGCCGGCTCGCTATCCTTATGCCTCGCGCGAATGTCTCGACTGCGAGCGCCTCTGCGTGCCTGTCGAAAATTAAACCGTTGATAGCGGCATCGTCCTCATACATCTTAATCGTATCCTGGGCTATTTTCAGATAAGTAACCAGGAGTGTATTGAAGATGCTCTCCGAGAAAGTTACCCCTTCAGACGACAGGGTCCTGAAAAGCGACTTGGATATATCGGCGCACATCTTAAGGAGGCCGCCTATCTCGCCATCCTGCGATAATCGCTGGTGCTTATGTTCGTAATTGTCCGCGAGGTCCACCTGGCATATCCTCTTGAGCGAGACGTTCCGGAACACCTCGGCAAGCGAGCCGACTTCGAGCCCCCAGTCGGCGGGGATCCTGTTCACTCTCACGAGGTCTGTTTTCATCGAGAATTCCCCTGCCAGGGGATACCTGAATCCATCCAGATAGACTAGGAACGGGAGGTGTCCGAAAATCTTTTTGAGCGCCCTTATTACGGGTGATATGAAAAGTCTAGTAACCCTTCCGTACATCCTGTCGGTGACCCTCGAGTAATAACCTTTGCAGAATTCATAATCCATATTCGGGTTCGCGAGGGGATAGCACAGTCTGGCCAGGAGCTCTCGGCTGTATGTGATTATATCGCAGTCGTGAAGCACTATAACTTCGCTCGTCTCTCCCGCCAGCACATACCCGTATGCGATCCATGCCGCTCTCCCTTTTCCCGGCTCGCCGATATCGAGGCCGCTCTCTTCCAACAGGTTAAAGATAGCGGTCATCCTGTCCCCGTCGTCCCATATGATCTTATGGTTATCCGGAAGGACGGAAAAGAATTCCTGAGCGTGCTTGAATTCCTTTTCGCTCGCCTTCCCGAGCGTTATCACGATCTCGTTCAGGTACCGGACTTCCTTTAACTGTTTCAGGATTAGTTTGAGGGCCTTCCCCTTGAGCTCGGTGTAAAGGCACGGAAGCACGAGCGCTATGGGACGCGTCTCGCAGAACTCCTGCAGCTGTTCTTCTAACTGCCCCACATTTTTTCTGTTGAGCCTGTGGAGCGTCGAGAACGATTCACTCTGATAAAAATCGCCCATGTCTCAAATCTCCCCGATCACGAGCTATAAATAATAGCACACGGGCATCTGACCTCATAACGTTTTTTTCGCGGGTCGGGAGCCTATATATATGAAGAATGGACGGGTATTCGCGTAATTAAATAAGCCCTGTACTTTGCGAATAAGATTATCTGATATTATCAAAGTCTCCGGGAGAGATCGGATCTCAGTCTTTCGAGGAAGCCGTAGTTTGTCAGGTCGAGGCATATCGGCGTCACCGAGACGTAGCCGTCCCTCACGGCTGTTATGTCCGAGTTCTCTATCTCGACGGACCCGAGCTCGTATCCGCCTATCCAGTAATATTTTTTCCCCCTCGGGTCGACCTTTTCCACGACCGGCTCTCCGTATACGCGCTTGCCCTGTCTCGTCACAAGGACCCCTTTGATGTTCTCGACTGAGAGGTTGGGGATGTTCACGTTGAGAATGGTATCCTCCGGGAGCTTATGTTCCAGCACGTACATCGCGATAATCTGCGAATAATGGGTAGCCGCGTCGAAGTTGAAATTTACCTTCGTCGCCAGCGATATCGCGATAGAGTTGATTCCGAGGAGAGCTCCTTCCATGGCAGCGCTCACTGTGCCCGAATACGTTATATCGTCGCCGAGGTTTTCTCCCTTGTTTATTCCCGAGACGACCAAGTCGGGCTTCCTGCCTTTCAGTATCCCGTTTAAGGCCAGGTTTATGCAGTCCGTAGGGGTCCCGTCCACTGTATAAACATTATCCGATATCTGTTCGATCCTGAGCGGACGGTGGAGGCTCAGGGAATGGCTGACCGCGCTCTGGTCCCTGTCGGGGGCGACTATGCAGACCTCCCCGAGGGGTTTCAGGGCTTCGTGGAGCTTGTGAAGCCCTTCCGAGTTTATTCCGTCGTCGTTCGATATGAGTATGGTCGGCGGCATGATTTATTTACCGATGGGATGGAATCATCCGGTCAGGCAATAGAAAATACACAATTGACAGCGCCCGGCAAGTTTCGTTGATAATTCATTAACTGAAAAATGTATCAGTATATGGTCGGGGTGGCCGGAATCGAACCGGCGACCCTCGGCACCCCATGCCGATGCGCTACCAAGCTGCGCTACACCCCGTTTGAGTGCAATTGAAAATTTTATGGAAAATGGGGGAGGCGAACAGCTTAACCCAGGTTCTGCTTGATGGATTTCAGCTCGCCTAATACCTCATGAAGCAAAACGTTAACCTTAGTGCTGACCCGCTTCTGATTGGCTTCTTCTTTAAGCTTTTTCTTGGCGCCAGCGATCGTAAAGCTCTGATCATAAAGCATATTTTTAATCTTTATTATC
>DATIET010000021.1:0-2479 GCA_035455615.1 Thermodesulfobacteriota bacterium | reverse complement strand
TCTTCCCGGGACTCGAATATGAGACCCGAGCCCGATGCGTACATGACTACGAGGAACACGACGAGCATGAGCCCGGCGGCGTAATAATATTTCCTCATCTCGTTCTGCGGCACTATGACCGGCGTAGCGGGGAGGTGCTTGTTGTCGTAAGCCTCCCTCTTCGCGCTGCTGCCGAGGACTTCGTAGGCCTCGTTTATCTTCTTCGAGGCGTCTAGCCCCTGGGCTCCCACCTTGTCCGGGTGGTGGGATTTCATAAGCTCGATCCAGCTCCGCCTTATCTCTTCTTCGGGGGCGTTTCTTGGGACGTTCAGGATCTTGTAGTAATCGAGGGAATCCGACTGGTAGCCCTGATAATATGGGACGAAGAAGTTGAGGACCGATTTCGACTGCTCTATTATGAAATCCACGCTCAGCTTCCGTCTGCCGGCAATGCCCTCGAGCAGCCTGTAATTCGGGGAACGCTGGCCGGATGAGATGTCTTTCAGTATGTGGTAGTAATAAACCCTGTCGAGGGAGAACCTCTCGGCGAGCTCCCTGATGTCCTTGGCGTCGATCAGCTCGGAAACAATCCGCTCGTATTTCCTTTTATCCAGTATTATCATTTTTCCCCTTCACTGCTGCTGCCATGGCAGACTCTTGGGCCGTGCCGTGCATACCTATTACTTTATCATAATTATGGAATTTTTCCTTCCCCGAATATACGGACGGCGCTTCAGGCGCATAACTAAATCCGGCGTCAGATGTGATGGTTGAATACGACGATGAATAGATTCCGGCACCTCCGCGCGAGACTCCATCATCCTCAAACAGACAGGGCGCTTTAAATCCTCAGCAGAATAAGTATTAGCCAATGAATCCGATTGGGCAAGTTTTTTTGTAATATTTTTGAAAATCGTGTGTTCGGGGGCGGAAACGCCGTTTTATCGAGGTGAATATCGGCCTCATAAGAGTCCCACAGCATTGTCCGCCGTGGAATACAGGGGCGGGGTATTTGACAAAACGGTATTAACTGAAAAAATTAAGAGGCAAAAATACCTCGGAGGCACGGAATTGGAACGCACATTATCGATAATAAAGCCCGACGGAGTCGAAAAGAACGTAATAGGGGAAGTCATAATCAGGTTCGAGAAGCAGGGGCTCAGGATAGCGGCACTCAAAATGGCGAAGCTAACCAAAAAGGACGCCGAGGGCTTCTACATCGTGCATAAGGAGAGGCCCTTTTACGGGAGCCTGACCGATTTCATGTCCAGGGGTCCGGTCGTGCTGATGGTGCTCGAAGGGGAGAACGCGATCGCCAAAAACAGGGAGATAATGGGCGCCACAAACCCTGCCCAGGCAGCCGAGGGGACCATAAGGAAGGACTTCGCGACCAGCATCGAGGAGAACACCGTCCACGGCTCCGATTCCCCCGAATCGGCCTCATTCGAGATCGCCTACTTCTTCAACGCTCTTGAGCTCTGCGGGTGATATGCCGCTTTTTTGTCATTCCCGACGCCGATCGGGAATCTAAAAATCCTGTCATGCTGAACTACATTTCTGAGCGTGCGCAAGAAATGGACGCCATTGGCTTATTCCACTTACGTAACAATTCTCCGCATATTCATTTATCAACCCAAAATATTCAGCATCTCATTCTTCAAATCCGTAGGAGCGGCTTCCAGCCGCGATAATAAAGCCCTTCGTCAATACAATCCCGTTCGTCCTATATTTCAGATGAAGCTTCGGCAAAGTCGAAAGCTTGTCGAAGCACTCCGCTTTTAATTTGTCATTTTTGATTCCCGGCGCCGATATTTCATTGTTTACTGTATCCATTAATTATGATATTCTACAATTGCATGCACTCCTTTGGAATCATTGAACGCAGAGCTTTTGAATTTATTTTGCGTTTTCAATTATAAGCGGTTTAAGGTGAGTTGAGGCTCATGTGAGCACCAAGTCCATACTCCTTCTGCTTTCTATCTTGTTGCTGGCCCTGTTTCTCAGGACAAAAGACATTGAATCAAATCCTCCCGAGCTCTTTTCGGACGAGATCGTCAATTTCGTATCCGCAAGAAGCGTTATTGAAAAAGGGCATGACCTCGAGGGAAGGCTTCTGCCCTACTTCTCGGACAGGGTGGAGCTGAGGCCGCCAGTATATGGTTATTTTTCCTATGTGTCTTCCAGGATATTCGGCGAAAATGTTATAGGTCTAAGGGTACCCGCTATTTTTTTCGGCTTAGCAGCAATAGTACTTGTCTATCTTTTGACGCTTGAGTTTTTTAAGGACAGGGACACCGCTCTTTTCGCCGCATTCATTATGGCTATAACCCCCTGGCATGTACATTATTCAAGGGTCGGCTGGGAACCTGCGTCTTTTCTCCCTTTCCTGCTATTATCGACCTATTTATTCTGGTACGGGGTTAACAGGAAAAAACATTCGGCAATCGTAACATCGTTTGGATTATTCACGATCACGATTTATACATACCAGGCCGCTCCA
>DATIET010000020.1:0-3645 GCA_035455615.1 Thermodesulfobacteriota bacterium | reverse complement strand
GGAGATCGTAGCCCGAATCCGAATTCTTACAAAACCGATCAATAAAGGAATACCGAGCTCTTCCATACTCCCCTTTTCCACGCATGATCGAATACCGGCTCTCCGGCTAATCGGAGGTGAAATCGAGCGACATGCTGAGACCCCTTATCGTCCCCCGGGCCTTCTCGAGCGTCTTGCTCTCTTTATCGAATTCGAACTCCGTCTCGAACTCGAAGTAATCGGATCGGGGTTCGGACGCCCCGTTCTTCAAATAATAGAGGTAAGTGTATTTCGTCGTCTCGTCCTCCTCTTCGATCGAGTACGGCTTGCCCAGCGTATCGACTATGTTCTCGATCCCCGGTATCTCCTCGGGATTACTCCCCCTGAAAATCGAGCTTGCGCTTTTCGACAGCTTGTTTATCTCCGCTTCACCCATCGAAGAGAACATCTTTTTTATAAGAGGAATGGATATATATTTCAGGAAACGCTCGGGAAAAATAATTTCCTTTACCATCTCGTTCTGCATCAGTATCAATAACGGAATATCGTACTCGTTCCCCTCTCTGGCCCCCGTAAGATACTGCTTCTCGAATATATATGTCCACATTTCCCCCTGCCCGTTCTTCTCCTTCTTGAGAGGGCTGTTTTTCATAAGCCATACCATGTCGCCTGACTCGAGGACCGGATTCAGGAATATAAGCACCAGTCCTCCTTTGTCGCTCAGTTCGAAATTGGTGTCGAAGTCGTTAAGCTGGTTCTGGACCTTATACAGCCTCATGTACACACAGCCGGTTATGAGCAAGAGGGAACACAAAAAGATAAAGCGGGCTAACAACCGTTTCGGATTCATTCGTATCACATCACCTCGCGATCGATTCAGGAAAGTATATCCGGTCGTGTTTCACGTTTTACTTTACTCACAACTCCGGACGACGACAATAAGGGGTTTTATTTGCAGCAGGCCGTATAAAACAAAAACGGGAGTAATTCTCAGTCAAGAATTACTCCCGTTCTCTTAAAGGAGGATGGAGGATGACTTTTAAGTATTGCTATTAACTTTATATATAAAAGTAAAGTACGATACTTTAAATGTCAAGGAATTATTTTTTCAGGGCCGAGTATTTGACCAAAACAAGCTTGATGCGCTCGTATTATCCTGTAATTATTAGGTTATCCGGGATCGTAAGGATGCCCAAATTTTCCCAGATTTTACTCGAAAAAGCGGCTAGAAATTTCGCTCTGAAAATCCGAGTATATTTGAGATGTATTCGCAATAGAGCGTGATTTTGTGATTTATTGAAAAATTGAATACATCCATTACATTCTAGCACGGTCAACCGCTATGAGCTCGATAACACTACTCTCACCCGCAAAGGTCAATCTCACGCTCGAGGTTCTCGGAAAAAGGCCCGACGGATACCACGAAATCAGGTCGCTCCTTCAGCCCGTCGACCTGTTCGACGAGTTGACGATAGAGACGACCGGAGGTGACGGGATTGAGATCAGCTCGAGCGGCATCGATATACCGGAGGGAGAGGATAACCTCGCCTGGAAGGCAGCCGAATTGTTTCTCGGGGAGAGCCGTATCGACACGGGCGTTGCCATATCGATAAAGAAGAAGATACCTCCCGGCTCGGGCCTGGGCGGCGGGAGCGGTAATGCAGCCGCAGTCCTTATGGGTCTCAACAGGCTCACCGGCGCGCTCACCGAAGAGACGCTCTTCAGGATAGCACCCCGGCTCGGGGCGGACGTAGCTTTCTTTATCAGGTCGGTCGCATCGGCAGCCATGGGTATAGGGGAGCGTATAAACGTAATTAAAGACTTCCCGCTTTTCTACTACGTGATACTCTGTCCTAACCTGCACGTATCGACGGCCGATGTTTACGCGAGATGGGACGAGATGAATGCAGAAGGTCCAGGCCCCGAGCCCTTCCCGGATATGAATGAAATAGTCGGGCGGTTCAAAGAACCCGCCGGGGATTTCCCACTCCGCAACGATCTTGAGGCCCCCGCGTTCGACCTCTACCCCGAGATTAAGGCGTTCAGGCATATACTCTCATCCTTGGGCGTAAAGAACGTCCTCATGTCAGGGAGCGGCTCCGCTGTATACGCAGTATTCAGAGACGAGTTCGAAGCCTATGAGATCTACGAATACCTGAAAACAAGCCCGACGTTCCGGGTCTTTTTTGCGACAGGCATCAGGGGCTGGCACAGGCTAATTTGACGACCGCGGGCGGGTCGTGCCAGTCTCAGGGTTAATATTTTGTAATTTGTGTAAAATAGTTATTCCCGGATTCAACAATACAATAGGAGGACCCGCTTGATATACTCGCTCGGAGAACTGAAGGTAGAAATAAAAGGGAGCGACTACTACATCGCCGATAACGCCGTCGTGATCGGCTCCGTAATAATCCACAACAACGTAAGCATATGGTATAACGCCGTCATCAGGGGTGATTACGAGCCCATCATTATACTCGAAGATACAAATATACAGGACGGGGTCGTGATACACACTGACGCGGGCGCCCCGGCCACCATTGGCAGAGGCGTCACGGTCGGCCATCAGGCTATGCTGCACGGATGCACTATCGGGGATAACAGCCTTATAGGAATTAACGCGGTGCTCCTCAACAACTCCCGTATCGGTAAGAACTGCATCATAGGGGCCAACTGTCTCATTCCCCAGGGCAAGGTCATACCCGACAATTCCATGGTGCTCGGCTCCCCGGGGAAAGTCTTGAGAGAAGTCACGCCCACCGAGATAGAGGATCTGAAATCGACTGCCAGGCACTATGTCAATAATTTCAAGCGGTTTAAAAAAGAGCTCAAACTGCAGGATTAGTGATATGGCGAAGTCAGACGGAAAACACGATCACCCGTAAAGCTCCTCTATCGACTTATCCCCCTTCCCTTCTTTAGGAGCCCTCGATATTTCCCTGTAGAAATCCTCCCCGTACTCCCTCGTCTTCACCACGACCGGCATAGGGACCGCGTGCCCCAGAATGAGGGCTTGCTGCTTCGTATCGAGGCTCGCGAGAACAGACCTCAGTCCCGACGTGTTGCTCACCCCAGTGAGCACCGACTGTATGTCCTTTTCATCGTTGAGTAGCGCCGTGATCCTCGTGCCCACCTGAGAGATCACCTCATCGTCTATCCCGGAGGGCCTCTGGTCGACTATCAGCATCGTCACCGAATATTTCCTCAGCTCCCGCGCTATGGTCCCGAATATGGTCTGCTTCGCCGCCTGAGAATTCAGGAACTTGTGCGCCTCCTCTATCGTGATCATTAGCTGCCTCGGCTTGTCGGAAGAGTCTTTTGTCGCGTGGTATCTCTCGGTCCTGTCTATGTAGTTATCGTGGATCCTTCTCGATATGATATTCGCCGCAAGGAGGTACGCGAGCGCGCTGTTGCTCCTCCCGAACTCGAGAACGATACTGATCCCGCGCCCGAGATGGTCCAATATTTTCTTGATCGTCCCCTCGCTCCGTGTGCTGTCCTCGACGATAAACGGAAGCGCCTTGATTCTGTTGAGCTTCCTCCTCATGGCAGAAAGTGACTGCATATGCGTGCCGAGCTCCTTTGACACGTCCGCCAGGTCCTCTTCTTTCCAGGACAGCAGCTCCGAGAGCCACCTGTTCCCGTACTTTCTGTATATTGCGAACG
>DATIET010000019.1:0-8280 GCA_035455615.1 Thermodesulfobacteriota bacterium | reverse complement strand
CCCATTCCGGATGATTGGGAATAATGTAATCGTTATATATGTCCCCGCTCACAACCCATGCATCTTTATTATTGATGGTATTCATATACCCCCAGTTATCGTAAGGGCCGCAATACTCGACATCCGAACCGTCCCTGAAATACGGGCACCACGACTGCTCAGGGATTGCACACCATCCCGCGAGTATTATCGTGCAATTATCTTTTATTTTATCCGCAAGGACATAGTCTGAAGATGTCGCAACATGCCGGTTCGGCAGTGTGTATGATGCACAGGCTATCTCCACTGTCGGGAATATCGCTCCGGGGGCCGGGGTTGGAGCCGGGGTCGGTACGGGCGTAGCCGCGGGAGTCGGCACCGGAGTTGGAACCGGCGTCGCAACAGGTGTGGGCGCGGGTTCCGATTGACGCGGCTTGTGCTCTACGGTTAACACGGGTTTATATTTTTTATTTTCCGCGCTATTCACATTGATTTCACCGCTCTTCATAACGACATAAACACCGTTGTTCTGTCCCTTCCCGTCAACCCAATCCTGAACCAAGCCCGTAACATCCACTGCATAGTAATTGCCGGCCTTAGATACGGACACGCTACCCTTGCTAGAGCTGCTCATCGGGGGTTTTTTGCTCCACGTCGTAGATTTAGACCATGTGCCCATAGCCTCATGAACAGCAACAGAACTCTTCGATCCGCTTTTCTTGGAAACATAAACCCACACTTTGGCATTGGTAACTATTGATCCCGTCGGGATACCCGAGGTATTAAACTTCAAGAGACCCTGTTTGACTTGCTTGCTTCTGGAGCTAAGCACTATTGTGGAATTAGAACCGAAGCTCTTGTCTGCCTTCCGCTGGTCGATGTACGTGTCCTGGATAGAGGATAACTTAACACCCGGCACTGAGGCCGGGTTCACGGTTGGGGCTTTGCTGCTGGAACCGGAACCGCCGCCATAATAAAAAAACGCATATGACGTCATCGGCCCGCATAAGTACAGAACGGTCGACAGAACCAACATATAAAGTTTAATTGGAGTGAAAACCCTTCTCATGTGAATGCCTCCTTTCGCAGGCTTATCCACCCTGTTGAGGGGAGCATTCCATTCGACCCTGCATGGAGCAGGCAGGTTAGAAATTCATAGGAGAGACGTCAGGACTGAAACTAATCTTCCTATTTCGGTAACCCGGCCACCTTATGCCAAATCAGGCACTTAGGTCGAAGGCTTTGCGTCCCACCCTTTCGGATGGTTTGCCTTTATCGTTTAGGACACGCGCTTTTTGTTTTTTTACATGTTATCTACTTAACATGCAAAATCTATACCAGTTAACAGACACTTCATTTGTTACGTTAGATATTGAAAATAACTAGCTTATATGATTAATACATCGGAACTGCCGAGATAGTCACAAACTTAACTATTATTCAGATTTCATGTCGTATTTTGTCATATTCCTCTACGCAATGACAAGATTAGTCAGCAAATGCGTAGAAGCGCCGTAAATTAGCACGCTTAGGATAAATATTGTTATTTATTTACACTAGTTAGAGGGTCGTTACATAAAGATGGGTCTAAATGGTTACTGATATGATGAGTCCTTGTTATTGCAGTAAAGGAACCAAATTATAATAACCATCAGCAGGGCAAGCGAGATCTGAAGGACAATGACCGAAGCTATCTTCAAATAGGAGAAATCGGCACTCACATATCTTATCAGCCATCCTCCCATGATATCGCCCAGGGCGGATAAGAAAGAGGAAACGATTAGAAGAAGTTTCCACACGTTCCCCAGGGCGGTGAAGAGTATCAGATGGTTTAACGTTACGAGTATCACAGCCATCGAAAAAAAGTGGAAATGGGCCTCTTCAAGCATGCCGAGATAGCTTTTCGGAGGCCTGAAATCAGCCTCGGAACCCCTGTAATACTCGACTACCGAATCGTAGCTGAATCCGATCTGGAGGTAGAGGAGGAGGTTGGTTACCCACAATAAGACGAAGAAAAGCACCGTGAAGACTATAATAAGCCTCAATAGTGAATTCTTCCTGATATCGGAGGAAATAAAGAATCGCAAATCAATCCTCGGTATCACTTTCCGGTCTATCGCCGGGAAGTGCGACCCTGACAATGGCGAGAACCTGACGTATTGTCTGAGCCAGGGATGTGGAGGTTATGGTTGCACCGGTAATGTTAGGTATGTCTTTACCCGGTTTAATGGAGTCCCGTATGCTTTTCCCATAAAAGAGGGCGATCCAATTCTTGCCGGGCATATATTCGGGGGGTTCAAAAAACGCCAGAATTTCAGCCTGCCGCAGCGTGCCGTCCGGGTTGATTACAAACATGACAGTCTCCGTCTTCGTCCTGAGATTGTGCGTGTCAATTATAGCATATCCGAGAGAAGTATCCCCATTAAACCCTTCATACACGATATATATCCTCGTAGAGAGTCTGGATTTCGAGAGCGACTCGATTTCCCGAGCCTGATTTTCCGTGAGAAAGATCTCCCCCTTGTTAATCCTGTCCGCGCCGGGGAAGGCCAACTCGAGCGCTTCGTCCCTGTTCATGAATACTTTCGATTGAGCTGCCGTGGAAAAGATAATAAAACCAAGTAAAAGAATGTATACAGTTTTCATATAAGCTGATAGAGAAATTATATAATGAGGGCGCTGTGGATAAACACACGCGCCCTCACCGGAAGGTATATTTAACCAGATTTAGAATACATATCCAAGGCCGAAATTAATCTGATTCTGCGACTCGTCTGCGTTGTTATCGAGCCACTGATACTCAGCTTTTACAACGACCTGCGGGATAGGCTTATAGTTTATACCTATCGTCAGGTCCTTTCTGTTGTTGGCGGGGTTGCGCTCGAACCCGGAAGGGACGTGGGCCTGGGTATCGAATGCGTCCCACCTGACGAACGGGGCCAGGTACTGAAAATACTGACTCGTGAAGTCAGCAAGGGAGAGGACGTTATATCCGCCTTCGACATAGTACCCCCACTGCTGGTTACCGACGGAATCGTCCCCGACGAATCCGTTAAGCGCGTTTATGAGGGCTGCGTCATCGAGCCTGGTAAACACCGCGAGCGCCCTGCCCTCGAACCCTGCGTACTGGACTTGAATATCCCCTTCGTACATCTGGAAGAATCCCTTTATCTTCTGTCTGTCAAATTGAGACTCCGGATCGTCTACCCTTGCGTCCTGTCCGGTATTACCCAGGAATATTGAGCCTGCCACCGTCAGGTAGGGGAGAGGATTATACTCTGCCCTGCCGACGAATGCCACGTTGTTGAATAAGGACTCATCGCCTTGGGTCCGAATGCCCCTGTTACTCGAAGCCGTGAACCCTTTTGCATTGAAGCTCTTCATTACGTAGGCCTTATAACTCAGATTTCCGGCTTTGCTGAGATCGAAGTCTCCGAAGATGCCTATACCGTTCTCTCTCCAGGTCGTGGGAATGACGAACCTTTCGGTAAGAGGCCTGAAAACACCGAAGAAAGTCGTAGGCTCATGAACCTCGTTTATGATGCCGAAAGGTGCGAGCAAGAGGCCTGCGCGGAGGTTTATTTCTTGTACGAGCAGGAAATCGAGGAGCGCGAATTCGACAGAGACTTCACCCTGATCGCCCTGTACGTTTACACCCGTCGACGCGTGCTCGAATTCTATCTCGGAATTGAAGATTATCCTGTCCGTGAATTTATATCCGAAATAGAGCACTACCCTTTGCGTATCGACCGTATCGTCACCATCGAATACGGCCTGACCCATCAGCAGCTCGCCGTATCCGCCGATCGACAAGCCTTTGTTGGTAAGATAAACCTTGGACGCGGCCGGCCCCGCCCCGAACATCTGCTCGTAAGTGGGTTCCGGGATAACCGACACCTGCTTTATGTTATCGATTTCCTGAGCGAGCACGCTCAATTTCTCTTCGATAGCCTGGAGCCTGTCATCCGGAATACCTTCTGCTTTAAGCTGCCGGAGCTCATCGCTCACACTCTTGAGCTTGTTTTCTAGGTCCTGAATCCTCTGGTCCTGGGACTCATTCTGAGCGCCGCTTTTGTTTTGAGCGACGAGCTTTTTGTCGTTCCCGGACTCTGAATTCGGTGCCCTGATTTGCTGATAAATATCGGACCCTTCGGGCGTCCCCGGCTGATCCTGATTCAGCTCTTCCGAGAAGACATCGGACGATATGAATAAAATCAAAAGCAATAAAAGAGAAATCAAGAACCTTAATCTCGAACGTAAATCAAAAACAGAGAATAATCCTCCCATCCTTCCATACCTCCTTGTTTAGCATTGAAATTCGTTATCAAAATCAACATACCCCAGCCCTTTGTTTTGTCAAGACAATGATATTCATAATCAACATATTCTCTATTGTTTATTTATAATTTCGGGGAGCCGCCGCCGATTTCTTGTGTATCTCAAGAGGGCGACTGTCAGATCATATTATATGCATTACACTCGAGACGAATTTATCAAATCTTTATCTTAACCCAGGCTCCCCATTCAACTATCCCCATCGGGTTAGAGATGGAAGAAGAAGGGCGGCTAGCTAAGGTAATAGGACCATTATTTCGTGGTGCCGCCCTTCTTCCGGGAGTATCGTCCAGTTTATTTACATAGCACTTATTCATGCCTGATTGCGGAGTTGATTGCTAAATCCCCTCTCTGCGGCCGAGTTTACCTCAAGGGCTTCTATTATCATCTGCGTAAGTGTCAGCATGTATTTGTGCTCGAGTCTTAACGTAATATTCCCTATGCACAGGTGATAGAAATTACAGCACCCGCATTTAGAAATATTGCCGATGTTGGATGATGAGAGCACAAGCGGTTTTTCGGAATCGCATAAGAAACCCATCGACAGCCTCCTTATACTTTTTTTAATAGAACCTGCTAATTCGTTATGTGTCCGGCCAATGTGAAACAGGGCTCAATATTCATATTGAATATCATTCTCATTATCATATTACCAGAATTAAACAGTGTGTCAAGACCAAAAATGGGGTGATGCAGAAATTTGTCGTTAAAAAATGACGGATATGTACTGGCCGACTAAATGTTTGCGTCTAAGGGGCCACGATATAGTATCCCCTCGGGGCGCAGCGCGCCGGTTCCGGCTTCCAGGAATCTACAAGAGCGTCCCCTTCCTCGATCTCCTCGGGGGTCATTTCCGGTACAATTTTTTTTAGGGAATCCTGAGCGACTTTCGCCTCGTGAGGTGAGCCGCTTTCACTCGCAATACCGAACCATCTGTATGCAGTTATCAGGTCCTTTTCCTGACCGCACCCGCTCTTACAATCGAGTGACGTGTAGGGGAGGTTTAATCTCGAATAGACAACGCCGAGACTGATCTGAGCCTGGGCCTGACCCTGGTCGGCTGACCTTGTCCAGAGGCCTATCGCTCTTTCATAGCTCTGTCCCACCCCCAGGCCTTCGAAGTACAAAAGCCCGAGTGCGTACTGGGCATCGCAGTCACCCTCCTGCGCCAGCGGCTTCCAGAACTTTGCGGCAATTTGATAGTTCCACTGCTTATACCAGCCTAGTCCTATGAGGTAATTATCCTTTTCTGTAAAGTCCCGCACCGGGTTCGGAAGCTGCTCCGGGATTTCATCGGGTATCTCCTTTATCTGCTGACAGCCCAAAAATAAGATCACGATTGCCGCTGTAATAAGGTAAGCGATCGCGTTAATATTTCGCCTTCGCACTATGAATAACTCCCTTTCAAGCGCATAAAAAAATATTGATACTAAAATTCACATTCAAATATAGTAAAGAATAAAATGATGTCAAATAGTCCCGGTTTTGAAGCGTGAATATAAATCAAAACGACTTTTACTATTTATCAGCGGGCTATGAGTATCGCGCCCGTCTTAGGCGGAAGCGTTATGCTGCTCAGGATGTCCCCCGAAACGGCATCTTCATAATTCCGGTCCAATGAAATATTAACCGTTATCGAATCACCCGGATTTACTATTACTTTCCCCTTCTCCCATTCCCTTTGGTACGCATTATCGACATATGTAAAGACATCCAGCGGGCCGCCCAGTTCGAGGGCGCTCAAGCTGCTCAGCATCTTGTCCGAGTACATATTATCCGACCAGATCATGCCTTTACCGTTTTCGCTCACGAGAAGAAGCGATGAGAGTGCATACCAGAAATCACCGAAGCCGACCTGAACGACCGGCTCCGCCCTCCTGTTCTCAATCATGTCCTGAGCGGCCATCACCCTCCTCAGCCAGACCGATTCCGATGCAGGCGCTCCCTCGCCGTTGCTGGTCCAGGCTTCGAAAAGCGCGTAGTCAACATACTGCATGAGCTCGGGATATACTTCCCTGTCAAAATATCCGGATTCCACGTCACTCCATACATTTACCATATACCTGAGACCGCCCGCTTCGGCATCGGCCCTTTCCCTGAGTCTCCGAGCTGCGTTTAAAACATGCTGCTCCCTCTCCTCGCGTGTTAATGGGCTGTCCGTAAGCGGGGTTACGGGAGAAGAACTCCATGCTTCAGGGGAATAGACGACGTAATTGTCGAGAAATCTGAGGTTCCACGAACGCTCCGTATAGGTACCCTGCCATCTCCCGCCGGCTACGGATGAGGGAACTTGAATAAAAAAGTCGAAGTAAAAGTCAACGAAATCCATGTTTCCGTGATCCATAAGATGCTCTTGCGGACCCCACACATTATAAACCTTATCTCCGTCGGTATCTTTAAGCACCCATTCCGGATGATTGGGAATAATGTAATCGTTATATATGTCCCCGCTCACAACCCATGCATCTTTATTATTGATGGTATTCATATACCCCCAGTTATCGTAAGGGCCGCAATACTCGACATCCGAATCGTCCCTGAAATACGGGCACCACGACTGCTCAGGGATTGCGCTCCAGCCCGCGAGTATTATCGTGCAATTATCTTTTATTTTATCCGCGGAATCGAAGTCAGAAGTGTCGGCAAGATGCCGGTTCGGCAATGAGTAGGCGGGACAGGCTAAATCCACGATTGTGATGTTCAGAGGAGGTTCGGGTGCGCCGCCCGAGGATGACCCGCTGCCCTGACACCCGGCAGCCGAGATTAGCAGCAATATGGCTATGACGATGAAAATATCGTACCGCATAAAGAAACCACCCTAATCGACCAATGTATCGGATGAATACGAAAGAATCAAAAATTATAACCTGTACAGGTACACATATCAGCATATATTTGACAAACATGTGCGGAGGTGAAAGAATTAATGGGCTGTAATCGATGCAAGGTCAATTATGCGTCTGCCGGAATACTTTAAATATGGCGAGAAAGGGCCTGTAATCTCTTTTGAAATTTTTCCCCCTAAAACGGAAAAGGGTATGGAAAATCTGGAGAAAGTCCTTGAGGAGCTCACGGGCTTACGTCCGGACTTCATAACCGTGACTTACGGCGCGATGGGATCCGCGAGGGAAAGGACGCTCGAAATAGCGTCTCTCATTAAAAACCGATTCGGCGTGGAAACGGCGTGTCACCTCACGTGCGTCGGGGCCTCGAGGGAGGAACTCGACCGTTTGCTGATACAGATCTACGAATCCGGCATAGAGAACATAGTCGCAATACGCGGGGACACCCCGTCCGGCGCTCAGGAATTCATACCGCCCCCGGACAGGTTAAAATACGGGTACGAGCTCGTGAGGCACATCCGTCAATTCGAGGGAGAAAGGCTCAGCCGCGGATACTTCGGTATCGCCGTAGGGGGATACCCGGAGAAGCACTCCGAAGCGCCAGATATGGAAACGGACATCAGGAACCTGAAACACAAGGTCGATGCGGGCGCTGATATCGTGATCACCCAGCTTTTTTTCGATAACCGCCATTACTTCGACTTCGTAGAAAGAGCAAAGTCGCACGGAATAAAAACCCCGATAATCCCGGGACTGATGCCTATACTCTCCGTAAAACAGATAGAGAGAATAACCTCGATGTGCGGCGCAACGATCCCGTCCCGCCTGAGGACGAGACTCGACGCCTGCAAGGACGACGACGAAAAAGCCCGTGCGATCGGCATAGCCCAGTGCATAGATCAGTCAAAAGAGCTGCTCGCCCGGGGCGCTCCGGGCATCCATTTTTACGTGCTCAACAAGTCCGACCATATGAAAGAGATAATAGGGGCATTACCGGTCGATCGCCTTAAATACCCGGGCGGTAAATTTGCCGCAAATAATCCTTAATTACAGGGACCCCTCAAAATAATGCCGGATACAGTCAAGCTTTTTAATAAAGTCGCAGGGCACTACGACGCGTTAA
>DATIET010000018.1:0-2319 GCA_035455615.1 Thermodesulfobacteriota bacterium | reverse complement strand
GTTCCTGCTCGGAAATATATACGACTTCGACCCGGCGACTGACGGCGTTACGTTTTCGGAAGAAGACAGGTATTCGATCGACGGCTGGGTGATGGGGGAGCTTCGGAAATTCGTCCGAGAGACAAGGGAAGCATACGAGGGGTTTCAATACAAGAGGGCAAGCGAGCTCATATATGATTTCTGCTACGATACCTTAAGCGCCGTTTATCTGGCTGCTACGAAAGACAGGCTCTACTGCGAGAGCGCCGGGAGCAGGAAGAGGAGGAGGAGTCAGACCGCCATGTATAACATAGCGGACGCGCTCATCAGGCTTCTCGCGCCGATCCTTGCGCATACGGCGGACGAGGCGTACCTGTATCTGAGGGGCCTGAAAATGGACTCGACCGACAGCGTGCATCTCCAGGGAATGCCCGATGAGATAGAAATCGATACGGACCCGAACTGGGACATGGTGATGGATTTAAGGGGCAAGGTGTTAAAAGCCCTCGAAGACGCGAAAGAGTCCCAGGGGGTGTCGAACCCTCTCGACACGGGGGTCGAAGTTACTGCCGAGCCGGATATCTACAACAAGCTGAAACTTTTCGAGCCTGAGCTGGCGGACCTTTGCGGGGTGAGCAGGTTCTCGGTTAAAGAGGGCGAGGATTTCATAATCACTATCACCGACCTTAAGGACGAGCCGAGGTGCGAGCGTTCGTGGAAGAGGGACGGCACCGTGAGAGAGCGCACGGACGGGGGTTTCCTTTCGGACAGGGACGCTGAGGCGTTGGGGATTGGGTAGGTGCACCTCCGACGATTCTGTGAATGTCGGGAGGAAGAAAAAGATGAGATCCTGAATAGATCCCGGATCGAGTCCGGGACGTGGTTCAGGATGACTGAAATACGGTATCGCGGCAAGATGCCGCTCCTACGAATTCTATAATTAAAGGTAACACCCCCATCCTACCCTTCCCCCCTCAAGGGGGAAGGAAATAAGATGATGCGTCCTTCGACAGCACACTACGTGTGCGCTCAGGACGAACGGTGCGGTGAGTCACCACAGACGTATGAAAAAATTACTATCCCGGGGGCCAGGTCATCTGCCTGCCGCCGAGTACGTGCATGTGGACGTGATAGACTTCCTGGCCGCCTTCCTTGTTCGTATTTATGACGATACGATAACCGGAATCGGATATGCCCTCCGCCTTCGCAATCTCCGAAGCCTTCAGGAGCAGATGCCCGAGGAGAGATTTGTCCTCGGCGGTCACTTCTGCGAGCGAGGGAATCTCCTTTTTTGGGACGAGAAGTATATGGACGGGGGCTTTCGGGTCTATGTCCCTGAACGCGACACACTCGTCGTCCTCGTAAACTATAGCAGCAGGTATTTCTCTATTGATAATCTTCGTGAATATGGAACTCATGATCGCCTCCCGCTCATTTAAACCAATATAACATACTAACTACTTCGCTCAATCGGGAAACAACAAGTATAAGATCAGATTCTGAAACAAGTTCAGAATGACTAAAATGGAAGAAACTAGATTGCCGCGGCGCTTCGCGGCTCGTAATGACAGGCGAAAAGTATCGCGGCTGGAAGCCGCTCCTACAGTATAGAAGGAATATTCGATCCCCATAGTAGCAATTCAGAGTTTTATACCCGGCCAGGTTTCGATAGGGTCGGTCGAGCGGACTACGTGCATCCCCGCTTCCGAGAATTCGGCGAAGGCCCTGTCGGCGTCGTCCGTGTAATCTATCGCGCCCGGCACGACGACGGGCGACGTGCAGTCTTCAAGCAGATAAATCTTCTCCACGTGCGATTTATCCCCGGCCATGACTTTCTTCAAGAGGTCGGCTATGGTCCACGCGACGCAGTGGCTCTTCGCCTGCCCCGCTATTATCACAGCGTCGAACTCCCCGAGCTTACCGTATATCGACTCCGATGCTGCGGGCTTCTGGAAGAGGGATTCAGACCTCAGATTAAGCGGCCTTCCGTCGGGCCCGGTCGATACCTCGGGTCCGAGGACGGAGTAATGCTCCGTCAGGGGGTGATCGCCCTTGACGTGTATATCCGGGCGGCTGTACCGCGCTATCGAATGAAAGAAGACCGCTTCTTCGACGGAAGAGACGAGCGCGTGCCCGATGCCCCCAAGCATCGCGTGGTAGGGCCATATCGTAAGCTCGTACTTCCCCGACTTTTTAAGCTCCCTCGTGTAATGGAGGAGGTGACGCCCGACATAGTCTTCGCCGTACATAATGCTCCCGCTTATCTCTTTATTAAACTTCCACCTGCCTTCCTCGATATCCTCGACTGAGATTAGGGTGTAAGGGGCCGGGTGCTCTCCC
>DATIET010000017.1:0-7156 GCA_035455615.1 Thermodesulfobacteriota bacterium | reverse complement strand
GCCATGAAGTCATTTTAAAAATTATTGACAGATTTTAGAAACGGCTCGATACTTGCCTTAATACACCTTAATCCGTGACATTCGATAAAAACGAGCGGGCTATACGATATGACCGTTTCACGGAAGCTATAGCGAAGCGCGGGGATCCCTAAATATTGCTGCATCCGGAGCCGAGAAATGGACAGCGACGACCGAACAACGAAAAACCCGGGCCCACGGGGATCAAAAAAGAAGACCCGGAACAGGTCCGCCGGGGAGCCGAAGCCCCTGAACGCTGCCGGTTACGAGCCGCATGCCGCGCCGTCCTGCGGGAACGCGCATACCGGGAGCCTCGAATTCCTGGGCGCTATCCTCGAGGAGTCGATGTTCGAGATAATCGTCCTCGACAGTAAGACCCTCGGACTCATACACGCGAACAAAAAAGCGAGGGAGACCCTCGGATACGGCATGAAGGATCTGTCGGGGCTGACAGCATACGAGCTCAGAAAGGAATTCTTCGACGACCGTTTCTTTAAAATGATCGAGCCCCTGAGAAAAGGCGCCGCGGAGAGGACGGAATACACCTCGCTCCGCAGGGGGAAAGCCGGGACTCCGCATACGGTGGAGATGCACATCCAGAACTCGGCATTCAACGGAGCGCCCGTACTGGCAGCGGTCATACTCGACATAACGGAGCGGACCCAGGCCGAGGAAAAGCTCAAGGAGACGCTCGGCCAGCTCTCGAAGATCAACAGGTACGAGACGGTCATAGGCATCGTTACGAGGACCGTGCACAACTCCATCAACCTGAAAACGGTCATGGAGAACGCGGTTCAGGCGCTCAGCCAGAACATGGACGTCGCGAAGAACGTGTCGATCCATCTCGTCGAGGGGGCGGAAGCCGTGCTCCACGCCCACAGGGGCCTGCCCGAATGGTTCGCCTCGAAGGTAGAGAGGATACAGTTCCCGAAGGGCGCTACGTGGAGGACCATAATACAGGGAAAGACCGCGTACGTGCCCGACACGGAAGGAGACGAGAGCCTGGGGCAGGCGGGTGTATTGCTCGGCATAAAGAGCTACGTCTCTATACCGCTTAAAAACGACGGGAAGGTCGTGGGCGTCATAAACATTTACACCGACGTGCCTAACTCCTTCAGGGCGGACGAGCTCAGGCTCCTCGATATCGTGTCGAGACAGATAGAGATCGCGATAAACAACGCCAGGTTTACGGAATCGCTGATTAATTCCGAGAGGGCGCTTGAGGAGAAAATAAAAACGCTGTCCAAGAAGGAGAGCTACGAGAAAATAGTTTATACGATCGCCGGGAGGTTCCACAGCTCCGCCGATTTCGGAGAGGTCTTGAGCCTCACGATCCAGAGCCTCAGGCAGAATATCAAGAACGCTGATTTCACAGCCGTGTACTTCGTCGAGGGGAACGAGGCCGTCCTGAAAGCGGTACATGGCCACGACGATTATTTTAACAGGAAGGTCGAAAGGATACCGTACCCGAGGGGTTTGACGTGGAGGACCATCATCGAGGGCAAGAACCGTTTCGTCCCGGATACCGCGGAGGACGACGCGATAGGCCCCGCGGGGAGACAGACGGGCGTGAGGAGTTATATATCGATGCCGATAAAGTCCGTCGGAAACACCATCGGGTGCATCACGATCGCGTCCCGGAGCTTGAACGCGTTTGACCGCGACGAGCTCACGCTCCTCGAATCCATAGCCGAGCAGATAAGCATCGCGCTCCTGAACGCTAAATACGTGACGGAGATAGAATCGAACGAGAGGCGGCTCAAGGCGCTCGTCGGCTCGGTAGACGAGATAGTCTTCGAATTCGACGACCAGGGGACGTACCTGGGCGTCTGGACGGAGAACGAAGAGCTGCTAGTGAGGCGGAAGGAGGAGCTCCTCGGCAGGAGGGTCTCGGACTTTTTCGACGAGGGGTTCTCGAATTCGGTGACGGACGCCATAAAACGCGTCCTCAGGAACCGGAAATCGGAAGTCGTGGAATTCAATATCACCCTCAGGGGCAGGGAGAGGTGCTTCAGGGCGCGTATCAACCCTATTCTCGCCTCGGGCAGAGAGCCCGCGACCGTGTCCATGCTCGCGAGGGACGTCACCGAAAGCAAGGCCCTCGAAACGCAGCTGCTCAGGTCGCAGAGGCTCGAGAGCGTGGGGAAGCTCGCGGGGGGCATCGCGCACGACTTGAACAACATCCTCCAGCCCATATTGATGTCGATACAGCTCCTGAACTCAAGGAATACGGACGAAAAGAGCCGGGCCTGGCTCGAGGTGCTCGACCGGAGCGCCCAGCGCGGTGCCGACCTCATTAGGCAGATACTCTCCTTCGCGAGGGGACTCGAAATCAAGAAGCAGCCCTTCGACATCAGGTACCTCGTCAAAGACGTGCAGAAGATAATCGACGAGACCTTCCCCAAGCTCATCAGCCTCCATACGGAGATCGAGGAAGGCATTCCGCCGGTCTTCGCGGACTATACGCAGCTGAACCAGGTGCTCATGAACCTCTGCGTGAACGCGCGGGACGCCATGCCCGAAGAGGGCGGCCTGGTAATAACGGTCAAGAACATCAAGGCAGGCGGCGAAGGGAGCCCGGCGTTCCTCAAGCCCGGTTACAGTCAGTACACGGTCATCGAGGTTTCAGACACAGGGACGGGCATCCCGCCCGAGGTCTTGAACAATATATTCGACCCGTTCTTTACGACCAAGGAATCCGACAAGGGCTCGGGCCTCGGGCTGTCCATCGTCTACGGCATTGTCAAGGACCACGACGGCTTCATCAACGTCGAGAGCCGGGTCGGGAAGGGGACGACGTTCTCCGTATACCTGCCTGTCATAGATTCGCCCGCCGCCGACCCTGAGCCGGAAGAGCTTTATCCGAGCGCCCCCGGAGGGAACAGGGAGCTGATACTGATAGTCGACGACGAGAGCACGATAACGGACATGACGAAGACGATACTCGAGGAATACGACTATAAAGTGCTGGTCGCCAATAACGGCGAGGAAGCGACCAGGATATTCCTTACGCATAAGGACGAGATTTACGCCGCGATCGTCGACATGATGATGCCCGTCATGGGCGGGAAGACGACGATACGCATCCTGAAAAAAGAGAGTCCTTCCCTGAAGATAATCGCCATGAGCGGATACCAGAGGGAGCACGAGCTCGTGGACCTGAAAGAAGCCGAGGTGGACGCTTTCCTGCCGAAGCCCTTTAACGCCGAGAAGCTCCTCCAGACGCTCAGCGACGTGATGCATTGAGGCACACAATGTGTGCTCATATACGATTCTAATGGAACGCCTCTTCTTCACACGCTGCGACCGCAGCAATCTCATGAATAAAGCGAGATCGCCACGACCGCGATCCTGAAACAATTTCAGGACAGGCGGTCTCGCGATGACATACTAAAGGAATCGCGGTTGGAAGCCGCTCCTACAGGTTGGTGTGGGTGCGTGTGAGGGATTACCTCGATATTCTCACCACCCTCTCACCATTTCCGCCATTCCGCCATGTCCGCCGGCTATATACCCCCGCAAGCCCGACAGGCCGCGATAAAAAATTCCGTCTATCGGAATTATTCCGACCGTACTATAATTAGTCATTATTCATCATATATCTCGACGGAGGGTAATGGAATGAACGCAACGCCTGTACAAAGCGGTTACGACACCTCGCCCATGAGCGTAAAGGACTGGGTCGTCACTATGATTCTCCTCGCCATACCGGTCGTGGGAATCGTGATGCTAATAATCTGGATAGTGAGCACCACGGGGAATATCAACAGGAGGAACTACTGCCTGGCATCGCTTATCATCGCGGCCATAGCCATAGTGCTCGTAATAATTGTTTCCATATTCTTCGGCGGCATGGCGGCTATCATGTCGAACCAGGGGGCATAAGCCCGTCGGCACTCCGGAGTAATAATTAAAGAGTATTTAACGAGACGGCCACCTAAGCGGCAGTATCGGGAATTTTCGTGATCCTGCCGCTCAGAGGTCGAGGAACAATCCCTTCGCCGCGTCCGACGTGAGCTTCGATACGGAAGTTACCTTGTCGCTGAAGAGTGAAAGCGTCTCCCAGGATTCCCTCTCGGTGAGATCGATCAGCACGGAATAGACCTTGAACCCGAGCCTCGCGCGCTCGCTCCTGAAGCCCTCGAGCCACGCGTCCCCCACTCCGGCCTCCCCGTCCGTTATGAATACGATGTCCCCGCGCCTGAATTTGGAGCCTTTCAGTATGTCGAGCGCCCTGTCGAGCGGCTCCTCGAAATTCGTGCCGCCGCCGGGGAAGTAGCCCGCGAGCTCGAATACGTCCTTCTCCTTCATCCCCCACCCGCCCCTGCCCTCTCCGGGACTCGATTCGAATACCCGCACGGGCATGCCGCCCGAGGAGAACACGATGACGCTGAATTTCCTCCTCTCCCTCCTGGCTATGTCCAAGAGCGTGAGGCATACGCCCTTCGACCAGAGCTCCTTCTTGCCCTCCATCGAGGAGCTGCCGTCGAGGCATATGACCATAGGGCCCCTCCCCTTCTCGTCCCTGAGCGAGTACTGGAGGAGCTTCCCTTCGAGGAGTCTCTTCTTGAAATCCGGGCGGAGCCTCGCGTCCGCTAGCGCCGCGAGCTCGGAAGGGATGAGCCTCCCTATGTCGCTCCCCAGGGCGACGTCGTACACCTCGCTCCCCCTACGCGCCCAGGACTTCCTCCTCCCACGGAGCATCTCTTCCTTGAGGCTCCCGACCAGGCGGGCGAGCCGCCTGAGCTTTTCGTTCGAATAGAGCCTCGCGGCAAGGTCGAGCTTCTCCGCGGCTGATCTTTCACCGGGCGCTCCCATGGAAGCGCTCCACGAAGTGAGCTCGTCCTCGGCATTGTCGACGTTATCCGAGGTCGCTTTCATGGATGACCTGACGAGGCCCTTTATCCTGACCTCCATGTTTTCGTGCCCTTTTTTCAGGTCGTCCGTTATTTTCTTAAGCGCCTTTTCCTCTCTATCGAGCTCGGACTTTTTCTCTCTCCTGACCTTCTCGAAAACATTTTCCCCCTCCCCTTCCTTATCCCTCTCCTCTTTTTTTCCCCTCCCCACTTCTTCGCCCGCGACCTCCTCCATCGTTTCGCTCTCGTCCGATATCTCCTCAGCGTCCCTCTCCGCCCTGTCGGTCTCCCACTCTCTCATGAGCGGCTTCTCGCCGGGGCCGTCCCCGGACTTGAGCCACTCGAGGATCATCTCCCCCATCTGCATGGCGGCGAGCGCGGACTTGTACGCGTCGAGCACGGTGTCCTCGCGGAGCGAGGCGTAATCCGGGTCGCGCCCGACCCCGAGGAGAAGCCTCCGCGGCAGGAGCGAGCTCCTCCTTACGCCCTCCTCGGGCAGGAACACCACGTTATGCTTGTAGAAGGCCGCGAACAGGTCGAGCATGAGCGGACGGAAACCCGGAAGGAGGGACGACCCCCGCCCGATGAGATCACCGAGTCCCTCCGACTCCGATTCGAGGTCTCCGAAGAGCTCCCTGTCATAGGAGTCCGTTTCTATGTTCTCACTCGATAGCCGCCGTTTCATACAGGATTAAAGCTAACACGCGCACCCCGGTGTATCAATTTCGGAAAGCCGTGTTAAAATAAAAAACCCTCCCGTGACAGCGCATATTTTGGAGACACGAACCTGAATTCAAGCGAATACAAGGCTGTATTGACCGTGGCCGTCATCATGGCTACGAGGCTCCTCGGCATATTCCTGATACTGCCCGTTTTCAGCGTTTACGCGGAGAAATACCCGGGCTCGGACCTCGCCATGGCGGGGCTCGCGTTCGGCATATACGCGCTCGCGCAGAGCATACTCCAGCTCCCGTTCGGGTGGGCGAGCGACAGGATAGGCAGAAAACCCGTGCTCGTGGCGGGAATACTCCTCTTTACGGCCGGGAGCGTTTACTGCGGCCTCGCTGATACGATAAACGAGCTCATCATAGCGCGTATAATCCAGGGGACAGGGGCAGTGAGCTCGGTCGCCCTGGCGTCGTTAGGCGACGTAACGCGGCCCGGGGTAAGGGCACAGTCGTTCACGATAGTCGGCGTGTCCATAGGCGTCGCGTTCCTCATGGCAATAGTCATCGGACCGTATCTCGCGGCCAGGATAGGGTTCTCGAGCCTCTTCTACATACTCGCGGGACTTGGGGCGCTCTCGCTCCTGATCACGGTCTTCTTCTTCCCCTCAATAGAAAAGGAGTCCCCGGCCGTCGAAAAAGCGGGTTTGATGCGTATCGCGCTAATGCCCGCACTAAGGACGCTCTTCGTATCGTCTCTCGTCGTATCGCTCCTCGTAAACCTGTTCGTTTTCGTGTTCCCTCTCTCGTGGAAGGCCCTCGGGGTGTCAGACGCCGGACTATGGCGCGTGTATCTTATAACCCTGATACCGACGGCCCTGTTCGTCTTCCCGTACATCAAGTGGGCCGAAAAGAGGGGGGGGCTGACGGCGGCGGCGAAGGCCGCGTGGGCCTGTATCGCGCTCGCTTTCCTCGTCTATCCCGCGGGCGCGGGGTACTCGATCGTGCTCTACGGGGCCGGGATGGCATATTTCGCCGGGCACACGATTATGCAGTCGCTCCTGCCGGCTTTTCTCACACAGATTGTAGGACAGGAGAAAAGGGGCTCAGCAGCGGGTATCTACAACCTGCTCTCCTTCTTCGGCTCGGCGCTCGGGGGGATGATGTCGGGATACCTCTACCAGATAAACCCCGCGCTGCCGCTCATAGCCGGATTCATCGTGATTATCGTCTGGGGACTCACAGGCCTTCCGGAGCCGCCGGGGGAAGGGCGCGGCGTTTGAGCAGGGCCCGTTTATTCTAAAAACACCGGATTCCAAACCCGTTCAACCCGCCGGAAATATCAGATAATCCTTCAAAAACACGCTTATTTGTGATATTGTTGAGTAAGCACGCTTAAAGGAGGATGGTGATATATACCTATATCAAAATATTTGGTGTTACGGCATTTATGCTCCTTGCTTCATTATCTCCGTCGAATGCCGAGATAATTTTAGACGGCGTTAGTTCCAATAACCAGGAAGGCCTCTTCAATCAGGCAGTTGTAAATATACCTTCAGGCATAGAGGGCGATTTCGAGATCATAACGTGCACGACAGCGTATGAAACCAATGCCTT
>DATIET010000016.1:0-4249 GCA_035455615.1 Thermodesulfobacteriota bacterium | reverse complement strand
TGAAAGGCATAGAGAACTTGTATACGCTCTTTCTTCATTATCCTTCTTAATTCGAGCACCGCGCGGATCAAACCCGCTACTTCGGGCAGTACGTTCCCGGGCCTCTCATCATAGAGTGTTCTTATTCGGACTTGCGAGGCTTCCCACATACAGCCCCAGTCCCTGTCGACGGGGTATAAGGCGAGTACCGATACGTGGTGCCCCTTCTTTTGCAGACCCTCTGCGAGTATGGAGAGCTGTCGTATCACCCCCCCAACCCCGATGCTGTCGATAAAAAACAGGATTTTCATCACAATATCATGACCTGTTTACACAATATTTAATATATACAACTGCCGTGGATCGGAAACCATAATACACGTCCCCGACCGGATAACCGCATAATTATTCTATCTCCATAAAACGCGGCGGTAAAAAGTGTCCTGTACTCGGCCCGGTCAGCTCATGATTTCGAGCTCCCCGCTTTCCCCGCAGTTCTCTTTCTCCAGATTAAATAAGCCGAACTCAGGGCCATAAAGACAACGAGGTAAGGGATGAGGAATGCTATTCGATACGTTTGTGTCCCATTGTGATTTAATGTGACGAGTTGAGAATATCCCTTATTTTGTGGTGCATTTAATCTATCCGGGCAAAGTGATAATCGTGTTCTTGCGTGACAGTTTATGAAGAAGATTGATCCATCTACTGACATATTCACTGACGCCCCGGGAGGCGAGCAGCCCCCTAAGGTGGGTGTACCTAGGGTCCCATATACATACGGTTAGGATAAAAAGCGGCCGATGGCAATCCTTAGCCGTACAAGCTGCTTTCCGGTAGCTTGACATATATGTATAGTTATTTAGAATGGGCTCATATGCATGAACACATCTAACCGGCCAAATGACAAGGTGTTTATGGCAAGAGCACTCGAGTTAATTCTCCGTATTGGACTCGTTTTTCTGCTCATATACTGGTGTTACAACATCTCCCGGCCTTTCCTTTCGATTATTTTCTGGGGAATCATCATTGCCGTTACGATCAAACCAATCTACGACCGACTGAAATCTGCATTGGGCGGGCGTGGCAGCATGGCGGCAATCCTGATGACGCTCCTTCCTCTGATTCTCCTGATCGTACCGACCTATATGCTTTCCGGTGTACTCATCGACTCTTCACAGGAATTTTTGGTACATCTCGAAGAGGGGACGTTAAATGTCCCACCGCCGTCGGAGAGGGTCAGTTCCTGGCCGCTAATCGGCAAACCTCTTTACGAGTTCTGGAGCCTTGCCTCGGGCAATCTTGAGGCCGCGCTAATGAAGATCTCCCCGCAATTCAAAGATTTTGGTACACAGGTGTTGTCCTCCGCTGCCGGTGTCGGTGTCGGGATTATCAAGTTGGTGGTTTCGATGGTTATTGCAGGTGTTCTGCTCGCAAAAGCCGATGGCGGGAGTAAAGCTGCGCTGGCACTTGCCGCGCGGCTGAGACCCGAGCGTGGGAGAGAGACCGTCCAGCTCGCGGCCGCGACTGTGCGAAGTGTTGCATTGGGTATTCTGGGCGTCGCACTGATCCAGGCGCTCCTATCGGGGATCGGCTTTGTCGTTGTAGGCGTACCCGGGGCGGGGATATGGGCCCTGCTCGTATTGATTGTTGCAATGGTTCAGATTCCTACTATCCTGGTCCTGGGTCCTATTATTGTCTATGTATTCTATACCGACAATACAGTCGTTGCAGTTGCGTTTGCGGCCTGGTGTATCATCATTGGTCTATCTGATAACGTTCTAAAACCGCTCTTAATAGGTCGTGGAGTCGACGTTCCTATGATCGTCATTTTCATAGGAGCAATAGGCGGCTTTATTGCTTACGGTTTCCCCGGCCTCTTCGCCGGAGCCTTCGTTTTCGCGCTTAGCTACAAGCTTTTCTTGTCATGGCTCAATGATCATACACAGATTGACGTCTGATCCTCATAAATTTTCAAACGTTGCCAATTAGTTTGAGTAGAACAATACGACATAAAGTCGAATGGTCCGCCTTTATTATTTCCGGATAAAGCTCAGGTGATATCATAAACGTCGTCCCCCTGGAGACAGAATACTAAATCGAAATCCCCGCCGGGTAAATTCAGTCCTGACGATTCACTCTAATGTACGTCGATTGTCCTTATTTAGGACAAACGACACTACACACCCGGCCCTGATCCGATAACACCCCGCAAAAATTAGAAAATAATACAGTTATATGGCATGCTATTTGCACTTCTAATTGTTTGGTATCATCAATAGCACGCATTAATTTTTGCCGATAATGGCTTAAAATGAGTGAATGCTGTGTTATTATCGGAGATAATACGATGAATTCCGAAAATTTCACGCCTGGTAAGGAGTACAATATATGAGCAACAGAGACCTCATCAAGAGGGCGCGCAAATTCGCTGCGCCGTTCCGCATCACGAAAGGCAAGAAATTCCACTTGAAAGATATCGATCCCGGCGACACGCTCCACCTGCAGTCCGAGGACAAGCCCCGCGCCAAGGAAGTGCTGGCTATGGGCGTTCAGCTTCTCGCCGAGCTGCAGGATATGCTCTACGCCCAGGACCGCTGGGCGGTCCTCATCATACTCCAGGCAATGGACGCGGCCGGAAAGGACGGTACAATCAAGCACATCATGTCCGGTGTGAACCCTCAGGGTTGCCAGGTCCATTCCTTCAAGTCACCGTCTCCGGAAGAGCTCGACCACGACTATCTCTGGCGCTGCATGAAAGCCCTGCCGAACAAAGGCAATATCGGCATATTCAACCGCTCCTATTACGAGGAAACGCTCGTCGTGAGGGTCCATAAGGAATATCTCGCCAATGAGAAGCTCCCGCCCGAGCTCGTTACACGCAGCATCTGGAAGGAGAGGTTTCAGGATATACGTAACTTCGAGCGTTACCTTACGCGGAACGGGATGATAATCCTGAAGTTCTACCTGCACGTTTCAAAGGGGGAGCAGGAGAAACGTTTCATGGAGCGGATCGAGAACCCGGAGAAGAACTGGAAGTTTTCCGCCAGTGACGTAAGAGAGCGTGAGCACTGGGACGATTACATGAAAGCCTTCGAAGATATGATCCGAAACACCGCCACCGAGGAAGCGCCCTGGTATGTAGTGCCGGCGGACAACAAGTGGTTTACGCGTCTTGCGGTCGCTGCAGCTATCATCGATGCCCTTGCCTCTCTCGACTTGCATTATCCGAAAGTGGACGAGAAGAAGCTCGAAGAACTAGCCGCTGCGAAAAAGACGCTCTTGAGCGAGAATAGAAAACGGAGTTAGTTGAATATAATATAATCATGATTTCACGGGTCTCGGGTCTATAGACTCTATAAATCTATAATTTGGGAGAAGCGGAAATGGTAACCGAAGAAAATAATGCCGGTCTTTATGTCGACAGCGAGGCCGGTCAGATGATGCGGATAGTGAGGGACCACAAAGTGTTCTGGACTACCATGCCGATAGAGCTTGCGGGCGGGGAAGGCAGACCCCTTAAAGTCGGGATGGCATTAGCGCTGGTAGGCACTGATGCGGACGACGGAGTTTCGGGAGAGGGGAGCGGAGAGCCTACCGTGTACGACAAGCTCTACGAGCTCGCCCAGTGGCTCACATCCGGGGACGAGGCGGACGTCAGGTTCGAGATAAGGAGACATGACAACGTCGTCTTCTACCTTCCGGACGACCTCAAGACAAAGAGGAAAGACTACGTCGTAGTCATTAGAATACTCCACGGCGATCAATTCAACCTCCCTCTGGATAATAGGCAGCTTGAGGTCCTGGGCGGATTCGCAAAGAAGCTCAAGGATGTCGGCTCGCCCAAAGACCATTGGAAAAAGCAGCCCCTCAATCAGATTTAGATGCCTGGAACCCGGCCACACGGCGGCCACGAGCCGAATGAAAATGCAGCCATGAGCCGAATGAAAATAAAGAAAAAACCGGAAGCGATACTCGTTATTAATTCAGGCTCGTCGAGCCTAAAATTCTCCGTATTCGTAGCGGACGGCACGCTCAAGCCCTTCCTCCGGGGGCAGATCGAAGCTATATTCACGAACCCTCATTTCATCGCACACGACGGCAGCGGAAATGTGCTAGCTGAAAAGAGCTGGGAAGCAGGAACGACCCTCGGACACGACGGGGCTATAGAGTTCCTGTTCCAATTCGGGGGGTCGGGTGTCATGGCTGGACATAAGCTCGTAAGCGCCGGGCACAGGGTGGTCCACGGGGGGACAACTTATACGGAGCCGGT
>DATIET010000015.1:0-9473 GCA_035455615.1 Thermodesulfobacteriota bacterium | reverse complement strand
AGGCCCAACCTCAATTACTGGGCCGTGCGCGATTTTAAGGATTCGAAAACCCCGACGATATCGAATAGCGGGCCCAAGGTGATGATGATAAACGGATGGTCGGGCTCCGGAGGGGACGCCTTCCCATATTACTTCAGAAAGGCCGGGCTCGGTCCACTCGTCGGGTCGAGGACGCTCGGCGGGCTGATAGGCATTAGCGGGAACCCGGGTCTCATAGACGGCGGGTACATCACTGCGCCCGGATACGCCTTCTGGAACTCGCACGGGAAGTGGGAGATCGAGGGTTACGGAGTCGACCCCGATTACAAGGTCGAGGACCTGCCGCCTAATATCAAGGGTTCACAGGACCCGCAGCTCGACAAGGCAATAGAGGTAATCACGGACCTGCTGAAAAAGAATCCTCCCCAAAAGCCCGAGCGTCCCGAGTACGAGGACAGGTCAGGGGCTGGATAATGGGACCGTTCGGCCGCTGAAAGCGAATTATTTACTTCGATGTAATAATATCCCGAATCCCTTCCGCAGTTCAGAGCGTATAAAGTAATAGCCGGGTACGGCTTTTTTCCCCGCCAGGTAGAACGTATACTAATTATTTACATACCGCCAGGTTTTCACGGAGACGAATAACATGGAAATGACCGACAAGAGATATGAGAAGGCCACGTTTTCGGGGGGCTGCTTCTGGTGCATGCAGCCGCCGTTCGACAATTTTGAGGGTGTTATATCCACTACCGTCGGATATACGGGAGGGAAGGAAAAGAACCCTAATTATCACGAGGTTTGCTACGGCATGACGGAGCACCTGGAATCGATAGAGGTCGTGTACGACCCGGAGCGGGTCTCGTACGAGAGCCTCCTCGACGTGTTCTGGCTGAACGTCGACCCTACGGACGACGGCGGGCAGTTCGTCGACAGGGGCAGGCACTATAAGACCGCTATTTTCTATCATAACGAAGGGCAGAGGAAGACGGCCGAGGAGTCGAAGAGGAAGCTCGGGGAGTCGGGGAGGTATAAGGCCCCTATCGTGACGGAAATAAGGCCCGCTATGGAATTCTACCCCGCCGAGGAGTACCATCAAAAATATTATGAGAAAAATCCCATCGGTTACTCACACTACAAAGTCGGCTCCGGCAGGGAGAGGTATATAGAGCATATGAAGAATATGAAGTAAATTTATGCCACCCGCCCGTTCCGGGCAGCGTACGAAGTAAGCGCTATAACACAAAGGAGGGTTTCCGAAATGGCTGATGACAATAAGAGATGGTTCGAGAAGAACGCCCCCAAGATGGCGGAGGGATGGTGGAGCTTCTATAACGCGGTCGAGGGGGAGACCGTGCTCGACAAGAAGACCAAAGCCCTCATAGCAGTGTCCGTGGCGGTGCACGGAAGGTGCCCCCACTGTACGGAGTCCCGTATAAAGAAGGCGCTCGCGCTCGGAATCAGCAAGCAGGAGATAAGCGAGGCAATCATGGAGACGGCCCTTCTCTCATCGGGGACGGAGATATTCTGGGCCAAGGAAGTTTACGACAAATACCTGGGATAACTCCGATTAAGGCGTAACGATTACCCCGTATTATTATTGACTTCAAATTCTTATGAAGGCGGAAGTTCCGCGCCTTGTTGTTTTCACCGGCATGGGTATAATCATTTTTCCTCTGTCGGGGTGTAGCGCAGTCTGGTAGCGCGCGGCGCTTGGGACGCCGAGGTCGGAGGTTCGATCCCTCTCACCCCGACCACATTCCTTACCCCGTGTCACACCTCATTTCATTACGGGCTTTGAATATCCCTCGCTTAAGTGGTTAGGACAGCTATATGTCATCTGTCCTATAATCTTACACTCGCGGATGCCCGGAAATTTATTATAACTTCCTGTTAACATGCAATATAATGGAATGGCACCGGTCTTGCCATCCAGCTTAGAATTGAATAGCGTTATCTATGCATCCTGCGAATACGAATGTGCATCATAATTGATGTTTTTTTTAAATGCCGCTATGAACCCGGAGTCGGCATTGAGGCTCGTCGGGAATCCCGAGATGGATGAAATAGCGAAAGAGGTGAGAAAAAAGATAGAGAGTGCGCTTTCTAAATTATAAGGAGCGATCTTGAATTATTCGATGAAGTCGAGAAAAATCAAACGATGATGATACTCGGAGGCAAGATTGGAAATTTGACCGTCTATCTTGTTTTTCTTTTTCTTCACGCCCAAATCTGCGTGGCCGATGAGGTTCTATTCAAGCTCAGGGATGCGGTCAGCACTGCGCTCGAGAACAACAACGAGCTTAAGGCCCTCGAAAGCTCCGTTTCCGCGGAGAAAGCGGATATAGGCATATCGCGGAGCTATCTGCTTCCGCAGATAAATCTCGAAGAAAGCTTCGTCCGCACTAACAACCCGACCGGGGTGTTCTCTATCAAGCTTAACGAGGGACGCTTTAAGGAGTCCGACTTCGAGGTCTCGACTCTCAATAACCCGGACCCTGTGAGCGATTTCGAGACGGACATCTCCGTGGAGCAGCCCATATTGGCAATACAGGAAGCGCTCGCCCTGAAGTCCGCTAATAAAGAGTATATGGCAAAGAGAGAAGAGTACGGCAGACAGAGGGAATACGTCGCTTTCAGGGTGGTGGAAACCTACATTCAGGTCGGCACTGCGAAGGAGTTCGTCCGGGTGGCGCAGAAGGCGCTCGAGGACGCGAGGGAGCAGCTAAGAATAGCCAATTCGAGATTCAAATCAGGTCTGGGTCTTTACTCGGACACTCTCAGGGCGGAGACCGCGGTAACGGAAGCGGAGCAGCAGCTCGTGAGCACGGAAAAGAATCTGAAAGTCGCGAAGCGCTCGCTCGGGCTCCTCCTCGGTCTCGAGGAATCCGTGGATGCGGAAGCCGTGACGGAGGGGATAGCGCTCAGGGAATTCGAGTATTACACCGAGAAGCCCCTTTCGCGGAAGGACGTGGCCTCCCTCCAATACCGTTACGAAAGCGCGAGGACGAACGTGAATATTGCCGATGCGGGATATCTCCCGAGAATCGGCGTGAGAGGAACCTACCAGCTCAACGACAGGGACGTGCCCTTCGGCTCCGAGGGCGACAGCTGGTTCGTGGCGGCTGTCCTGAGATGGGAGATATTCAACGGGGGAAGGAGGGAATATGAGAGGGCCAGGGCGAGCCACACTGCATCGCAGATAGAGGAGAGCCTCGAAGGCATGAAAAAAAGCGTCTCCCTGAGCGTGTATGAATCATATCTAGCCGTGGAGGAATCGGAGAAGAATGTAGAGCTTGCGGAGAAGTCCCTCGAGACGGCCGCGGAAGGGACCAGGCTCGTGCGAAAGAGGTATGAAAACTCCCTCTCGCCGTTCTACGACCTCCTCGACTCTCAGCTCAACCTGGACAGGACGAGGGCCAATCTCGTCGCGAAGCGGAACGTGTATTCGATCTCCGTCGCGAGACTCTCTTTCGAGAGCGGAACTATACTCGAGGATTTGGGGATAACGAATTAAACCGATATGAGCGACATGAAAAGCATAAGGGTATTACTGATTTTGTTCTTATTTGTTGCTTCCTGCGGAGACGGCTCCGATAAAAAGGGCTCCGACAGGGAAATCATCAAGGACGTGAGGACGGAAGCAGTCCGGAAAAAAGAGGTCGATGAATATTACAGGACTTCCGGCACGGTGAAAGCCAGGACGGTAAGCGACGTCGCGAGCAGGATAATGGGTACTGTGACATCCATAAACGTTGAGGAAGGAGACAAGGTGGCTGAAGGGGAAGTCCTGATGACGCTCGACGACAGGGACTTCGAGCAGAGGGCCCTCGCGTCGAGGGAGGCATACGGTGAGGCGCGGCATTACCTGGACGCCGCCGGAAAGAATAAATACCTGGCCGAGCTGACTTATGACAGGTACAAAAACCTTTACAGCGACAGAGCGATTTCCGCTCATGAAATGGACGAGATAGAGACCCGGAAAGAAGTAGCGGCGTCCGAGTTCGAGCGTGCGCGCGCGGCCCTCGGCAGGTCCAAAGCGAACATGGAGGAAGCCGAGATAAATCTCGGGTTCACGAAGATAAAAGCCCCTGTCTCGGGGATAGTGACCGGAAAGGAGGCGGAAGTCGGCAGTATGGCTGTCCCCGGCCGGGTCCTTCTCAGGGTGGAAGACAACTCCTCTTTCAGGCTCGACGTGAATGTTGACGAGAAGATGATCGGCAAACTCGAGCCCGGCATGACTGTGTACGCGGACATAGACGCACTCGGCGCTCGGCTGTATGGTACGATTACGGAGGCGGCTCCGGCGATCGACCCCGTTACAAGGACCTTCCTCGTGAAGATCGGACTCGGCGGCGAGTCCCTGAAGACGGGACTCTATGCTTCGGTCCTCATACCGTCGGGCAAACGGCAGGCGATACTCGTTCCCGGCCCGGCCGTCGTGAAAAAAGGTCAGCTCGAAGGGGTCTATACAGTGGATGAAAGCGGGATTGCGACTTACAGGCTCGTACGTACGGGAAGGGAATATGACGGCGGCATAGAGGTGCTGTCCGGGCTCAGGGACGGAGACGTCGTGATTGTGGAAGGCGCCGAAAGAGCATCCGACGGAGGAATTGTCGAAGGCAACTGACTGTTATGAATATGGGAATAGCAGGCAGAATAGCCCGCACGTTTATAGAGTCCAAGCTCACGCCGCTGGTTGTAATCGCGTCCCTCGCCCTCGGGATATTCGCAGTAATCATCACTCCCCGCGAAGAAGAACCCCAGATTGTCGTCCCCATGGTGGATGTTTTCGTATCCTACCCCGGAGCTTCGTCCGCCGAGGTTGAAGAGCGTGTGACCAGGCCCATGGGGAAGCTTCTATGGGAAGTCGAAGGCGTCGAATACCTCTATACCATGTCCAAACCGGGGATGAGCATTGCGACGGTGAGGTTCTTCGTCGGCGAGGACATGGAAGACAGCATCGTAAAGCTCTATAACAAGCTCATGTCCAATTACGACATGATACCTCCCGGTGTTTCCGAGCCCCTCGTAAAACCGAAATCCATAGACGACGTGCCGATTCTGACGTTCACATTGTGGAGCGACAGGTACAGCGGTTATGAGCTGAGAAGGGTAGCTTACGAAGTCGCTGAGGAGCTCAAGAAAGACAGCGAAGTCTCGGAATACAAGGTGATCGGGGGACAGAAAAGACAGGTAAGCATTACTCTCGACCCTGTTAAATTGAAGGCGTACTCGCTCGCCCCTTTAGGCATAGCAGACGCGATCGATAAGGATAATTACACACTGAAAGGCGGCACTTTCCCCTCCGCAGGCGGTGAGTATGTGGTCGAGACCGAAGGTTTTCTCCGGGATGCGGCTGAAATAGGCGGGGTAACGGTCGGTGTTCGCGACGGACGCCCGGTTTATCTCCGCGACGTAGCGGAGATTACGGACGGGCCTGAAGAGCCGTCCGAGTATGTCTTCATAGGGTTCGGCAGCGCATCGGATAAACACAGGAAAGGGCTTTCGGAAGCGGTCACGATTTCACTCGCGAAGAAAAAGGGCACGAACGCGACCCACATAGCCGAGAGACTGCATGAAAAGCTCGAAGCGATGAAAGGGGGCGTCATACCCGAGGGAGTGGAGATAGAGACGACGCGGAATTACGGCGAGTCGGCGAAAGAGAAGTCGGACGAGCTCCTTAAGCATATGTTTATCGCTGCCCTTTCCGTTACGTTCCTGATCGCCCTCGCCCTCGGATGGAGGGAATCTATCGTCGTTCTCGTGGCGATACCGGTGACTCTGGCACTCACGATATTCGTGACATACATGTTCGGCTATACCCTCAACAGAGTGACCCTCTTCGCGCTCATATTCTCGATCGGCATACTCGTCGACGACGCTATTGTAGTCGTGGAAAACATTTACAGACACTTCAAGATGTCAGGCGTGAGCGCCGAAGTCGCGGTAAAAGCGGTCGACGAAGTGGGGAACCCGACTATACTCGCGACGTTTACGGTCATCGCCGCGCTCCTTCCGATGGCTTTCGTGTCGGGTCTCATGGGTCCCTACATGAGGCCCATACCGATAGGGGCCTCTGCGGCGATGCTCATATCGCTCTTCATCGCGTTCATAATAAGCCCGTGGCTGAGCTACATCGTGCTCAGAGGTGTCAGGAAGTCGGGTAAGCCCGAAGAGGAAGAGGGGAGGCTGTTGAAAAGGCTTAACCGGATATACGAGGGGAATTTGAGGGGGCTTCTCGGAAGCGGTAAAAAAAGAGTCAAGGCTTACGCCCTGGTAGCTATACTGCTCGCGGCCTCATGCCTTCTCGTAGCCTTCAAGGCCGTAACGGTGAAGATGCTCCCTTTCGACAACAAGAGCGAGCTCCAGGTGATAATAGACATGCCCGAGGGGAGCACGCTCGAGGAAACAGCCGCCGTATCCCGGGAGATAGGGGATTACCTGGGGACGGTTCCCGAAGTCCTCGACTATGAGCTATACACCGGAACCGCTGCCCCCGTTAACTTCAACGGCCTCGTGAGGCACTATTTTCTCAGGGAAGGCGGCAACGTCTCCGACATACAGGTGAATTTTGTTCCCAGGGGCGAGAGGGACGCCCAGAGCCACGACATAGCCAGGAGGATAAGACCCCGCATTAAGGAGATAGGGGACAAACGCGACGCCAGGGTAAAGATAGCCGAAGTGCCGCCCGGACCCCCTGTGCTGAGCACTCTCGTCGCCGAGATATACGGGCCCGATCCGGAAAGGCAGACCGAAATAGCCCGTCAGGTGATGAAGATATTTGAAGGAACCGAAAGCGTTGTCGATGTGGACTGGTACGTAGAAGACGATCAGAAAAAGGCCGTGTTCGAGGTGAATAAGGAGAAGGCCTCCAGGAACGGCATAAGCTCCGAGGATATTGCGAGAACTCTCCGAATTCTGCTCGCGGGAAGCCCCGTCGGCCTCGCTCACGCCGAGAGGGACAAAGAACCGGTCGAGCTCGTTTTGAGGGCCCCACTACCCGAGAGGGCCGGTATAGAAAGCCTGAAGGAGATAGGGGTCACGACGCCCGAAGGCGGACACGTAAACATTTCCGAACTCGTGGACGTCAGAGAAACGTTCGAGGACAAGACGATCTACGGAAAGAATCTAAAGAGGGTCGTCTATGTGATCGGGGACGTCGCCGGAAGGGCGGAGAGCCCGGTCTACGCGATTCTCGGGATGGGGGACGCGATTAACGACCTCAAGCTGCCGGAAGGATACGTGCTCAAACAGTATTCCTCCGTCCAGCCCCCTCTCGAAGACGTGTATTCGATGAAATGGGACGGGGAATGGCAGATAACCTACGAAGTGTTCAGGGACCTGGGTATAGCGTTTGCCGCCGTCCTCGTGCTGATATACGTGATGATCGTCGGGTGGTTCAGGTCTTTCATAGTACCGCTTGTGATTATGGCCCCGATACCGCTTTCTCTCATCGGAATACTGCCGGGGCATGCGCTCCTGGGCGCGTTCTTCACGGCTACGTCGATGATAGGGTTCATTGCCGGCGCGGGCATAGTCGTCAGGAATTCGATAATTCTCGTAGATTTCATAGAGCTCAAGCTTTCGGAGGGTACGGCCCTCGGGGATGCCGTGGTCGAGGCAGGAGTGATAAGGTTCAGGCCCATGCTGCTTACCGCATCTGCCGTAGTCGTAGGTTCGTCCGTAATCCTTTTTGATCCGATATTCCAGGGTCTCGCTATCTCTCTTATGGCGGGGGAGGTTGCGGCGACGCTTATATCCAGAACTATGGTGCCGCTCCTCTATTACGAGTATAAGAGCAGGGTATCTTAAAACCTGTCCCGCCCCTAACCTCGTAGTGGTTCCCGTACTATTGACAACCGAAAGCGGTTTGCTTTATATTGGGGAAGTGGCGCATCGTATCATATTTAACGGATTGGCTTACACGGTCGAGACCGATAAGGCTTTTTCAGAAGCTATGACATGACCGCCAGAGCCGCATCCATATTAATGTCGCTTATACCTACCGTTATTTCCCTGTTCGGCTGCGCGTCCACGAAATATGTGCTGGTAGAGGACCCGTCCGAGAGGGTGGAGAGGGGCTGCGTATCGATGCTCCCGCCCGCGGAGGGGGAGTGGTACGTGGACAAGCACTGGACCGAGAATCTCTACGGCGCCGAGCCTTGCACGAACAGGCTCAGGCTCGCGAGCGGAGACGAGGAGGATTTATACTTTATCTACATCACGACCGGCTTGAGGAAATGGAGCGATAAGCTCGATAACGAATATCTACGGAATTGGGTTAAGAACTACCACGACCGGGAGTTAATAAAGAACAGGGAGCTCGGGCTTGAGGTCGCAAATTATGAATCGGTCACGTGTAATGGTATCGAAGGCATCTGCGCCGAGGCAGGTTATGACTTCATCTCATCCAAACGGCTCCAGTTCAAGGCGGGCGGTCCTACCACGACGTTCCGTGATAAAGAGCTCAGGCCGAGCGATAAATATTTCTATGAAGTGGTCGAATTTTACGTGTTCGAAGGTCCGTATGACAATCTCGGGAAGGACAGGAACGCCTTCTATTATGAAGTAATGTTCCTTCATGTATCTGTCGATGAGAAGAAAGACCCCGAATTGAGAGAAAAAGCCTATAAGGTGGTCGAGAATATAGAATTTAACGAGGATTGGGCGAGGGATATAATTCCTTAAGAAGGTTTTAAAGACCGGCTCCTGCAAGCGGCCCAGTTCATTTTCTCGATCTTCCCTTCGACTATTAGGAAACTCATACCTTTTTTGAACCCTCTGTAAGTTTTTCGGACAGACGACACGGGCCACGATGCAAATATCCGTGTAATACTAGTAAGTTGCATTCATTAATTCTGTGGTACGATGATTGCTCTTATTATTGATATGCGGAGTTTTATCATATTGTTCGGCTCCGGCAACAGCGATGACGGATAGAATCAGGGAAGATATAGAGGGCGAAACGGAAATCCCGAATGCGCTCTCAGGCATAGACAAGATGGTGCATTCCACGTTAAGCCGGTTTACGCTGGGCATATCGCCCGCGGCGCTCATGCTCGCTTACCTCGACTGGCTCGTGCATCTGGGCATATCGCCTGCGAAGCAGCTCGAATTAGTGCAGAAAGCGCTCAGGAAGGCTGTGAGGTTTTATGTTCACGCCTTCAGGTGTGCGGCTAAGCCAGGAGCGCAGCCCTGTATCGAACCACTGCCCCAGGACAAGCGGTTCAGCGGAGAGGGGTGGCAGAACATGCCGTTTAATCTCTGGTACCAGTCGTTCCTCCTGACCCAGCAGTGGTTCCACAACGCGACGACAGGGGTTGACGGGGTAAACCGTCACCATGAAGACGTCGTCTCTTTCGTCACCCGTCAGATACTGGATATATTTGCCCCATCTAACTTTATACTGACAAATCCCGAAATACTCAGGAAAACGATCGATTCAAGGGGCAATAATCTCTGGAGGGGGTGGCTCAACCTGCTTGAGGACTGGG
>DATIET010000014.1:0-8975 GCA_035455615.1 Thermodesulfobacteriota bacterium | reverse complement strand
TATAAAATAGGCGGCCGGCATTTTAAGAAAGTCCCGCGCGGTTACGACCCCGGTCATCCGAACGCCGGACTACTGCTCCATAACGGACTTTATGCATATTATGAAGGGGCGCTTCCGGATGATGCGTATTCTCCACGGTTCGTCGATTACTGCTTCAACATTCTGAGGGAGATTTCCCCGCTTCAAGAGTGGCTGACACGAGTCAATACTATATAATATATGGGTATTATCATAGATCGGGGGAGGCCGCAATGACAGACGAAGAAAGAAAATCGATTGCTTCCGAATATCTGAAAAGTCTCGATTACGGGAGGGACTTTTTCCATCTTTTTGCGGACGACGCGGAGGTGTTCTTTCCGAACTGGGGAGTCGCGAGGGGAGCAGTCGAATACAAGAGGCTTTTTTCAGACCTTGGCGCGCTTGTCGCGGAATTCATACACCACCACGCATACATAAACTGGATTATTCAGGGCGACATGGTAGTCGCAGAAGGTTCGAGCGAGGGTAAGCTCAAGACGGGCGAGAGCTGGACCGACAGCAAGTGGTGTGATGTCTTCGAGATCAGGGACGGGAAGATCAAGCGCTTATACATATACCTTGACCCTGAGTATTCGAGATATTGATAGGGAACGCCATAAATGAAAATCACGAGAATATACTCTGACCCTTCGGGGGAGTCCCGCTTCGGGGAGATCGAGATCGGCCTCGGCGATTCGGGCCCTATAGGCAGGCTGTCCGAAAGGTTCCCCGTGAATTCTATTATCTTCAGGGAAAACGATGCCGGCTACGATTACGACTGGCATAACGCTCCCGAAAGGCAGTACATAGTACTCCTCGACGGCGAGATTGAGATAGAGGTCAGCGGCGGAGAGAAAAGAGTATTCCGCGGCGGGGACGTGATATTCGTCGAGGACGTGGAGGGCAGAGGCCACAGGACCAGAGACACTAACAACAGGTCGCGGAGATCAGTATTCGTGACGCTTGAGTAAAACTCAGAACTTTCAGAGAGGTCAATATGCCGGGCAGGATACTCGGGATCCATCACATAACCGCGATAGCAGCGGGCGCAAAGAAGAACCACGAATTCTATACCAGGGTCCTCGGTCTCAGACTCGTCAAAAAGACGGTCAATTTCGATGACCCGACGACGTATCATTTTTATTACGGAAACGAGAAGGGTGATCCCGGTACGATCCTCACATTCTTTCCATGGGAGGGTATAAGGAGGGGGAGGGCGGGTACGGGCCAGGTGACCGCTGTCTCATTTTCGGTTCCCGGTGGCTCTATGGGCTTCTGGCTCGACCGTTTCAGGGGTTATAACGTCACGTACAACAACCCCTCGTCCAGGTTCGGCGAGGAGGCCCTCGTTTTCCTCGACCCGGACGGGCTTAAGCTCGAGCTTGTATCCGATGCGGGTGATGAGCGGAAGGCGTGGGACGCGGACGAAGTTCCGCCCGAATTCGGCATCAGGGGGTTCCATAGCGCGGCTTTGACGCTTGAGGGCTACGAGGCGACCGCGAAGCTGCTTACAGACGTCTTCGGATACGAGAAGACCGAAGAGCATGTGAACCGTTTCAGGTTCGTGAACCCGAACAGCCCGAACGCCGATATTATCGACCTCGTCTGCCTCCCTTCGGGGCAGCGCGGGAGTGTTGCCGGGGGAACGGTGCACCACATAGCGTTCAGGACGGCGAACGAAGTGGACCAGCTCAGGATGAGGGAGAGGCTTATTTCTTTAGGCTATAACGTCACGCCTGTGCTCGACAGGAATTATTTCAAATCGGTCTACTTCCGCGAGCCCGGAGGAGTACTTTTCGAGATAGCGACCGATGCGCCCGGTTTCACGGTCGATGAGAGTTCGGCTGAACTCGGTCGCAGACTGATGCTCCCCGACTGGCTCGAATTCAGGAGGGATGAAATAGAAAGCGTCCTCCCCCCGATAGACTAGAGGCATATATGAGCATAGAGCCTGAATTCATTCACATATACATCCCTCCCGCGGACATATCCATCGACGAAACGCTCCTTCTTCTTCACGGGACGGGGGGCGACGAGGAGAGCCTCGTTCCGGTCGCCGGGAGGATACTGCCCGGAGCCGGGATTCTAAGTCCGCGCGGCAAAGTTCTGGAGAGCGGCATGCCCAGGTTCTTCAGACGGCTCTCGGAAGGGGTGTTCGATCTCGAGGATTTACGCCTGAGGACAGGCGAGCTCGCGGAATTCATCATAAGGGCCTCTGAAATTTATTCCCTCGACAGGGGTAAGCTGACCGCAGTCGGCTATTCGAACGGGGCGAATATAGCGGCAAGCATTCTCCTCACCTACGCGGGCGTCATTCCGAATGCGGTGCTCTTCCATCCCATGGTGCCATTCATACCGGAGAGCCTGCCCGACCTGTCCGGCACCGATGTGCTGATTACTGCCGGTACGAACGACCCTATAGTCAGTCCCGAGGGCACGGAAGACCTGGCGGAACTCCTTAAAAAAGCGGGGGCCCTTGTGGAGGTGTTCTGGCAGGGGAACGGGCATAATCTCACACGGGATGAGATAACCGCCGCCAAATCGTTCCTATCCGAATCCCGGACATAGTTTTCATCAACTAAATCTATAAAGTAACATTATTAACTGTGATGCTTTGGAAGCTCGTCAAATAAAGCGAATGGAGGAGCCCATGATCGATTTTTACACGTCCACTACGCCCAACGGGAGGAAGGTCTCGATAATGCTCGAGGAGACCGGGCTTACTTACAACCTCATCCACCTCCACCTTGGCAAGTTCGAGCAGAGGCAGGACTGGTATCTGAAGATAAACCCGAACGGCAGGATACCCGCCATAGTCGACCGCGATTTCGACGATTTCGCCGTGTTCGAATCTGGCGCGATACTGATATACCTCGCCGAGAAAACGGGGATGTTCCTTCCGTCGGACGTGAAGGGACGCTCTACAGTGATGCAGTGGCTCATGTTCCAGATGGCCGGCATCGGGCCGATGCAGGGTCAGGCTAACGTATTCTTCAGGTACGCGCCCGAGAAGATCGAATACGCAATCGGCCGTTATCAGCGCGAGACGAAAAGGCTTTACACCGTGCTCGACGCGCGCCTCAGCGGCAATGAATTCATAGCCGGGGATTTTTACTCCATCGCGGATATGGCTTCGTACCCCTGGATTGCGCTCCATAACTGGGCCGGGGTGGATATCGAAGACCTTTCGAACCTCAGGAGATGGATGACTACCGTCAGGCGCCGTCCCGCCGTCGCGAGGGGCATGGACATACCCAAGACGAAAAAGATCGACGAGAGCGAGGCTGCGAAGAGGGGCTCGGCGCTCCTGGTCTGAATGTCCCGGCGCTCCGCGCCGGGGCCTGTATCACCGAAGATCTACACCATCACGCATCAGGAGGCGGAGCTTGAAGAATATTAACGTCGATGTTGCAATCATAGGCGCCGGTACCGCCGGTATGGTCGCCTACAGCGCCGTCAGTAAACATACCGACAAGGTCGTTCTCATCGAAGGCGGTCAGTACGGCACCACATGCGCGAGGGTAGGGTGCATGCCGAGCAAGCTGCTCATCGCCGCCGCGGACGCGGCCCACTCGATCGAAGAAGCCCCTGCATTCGGGGTATTCCCCGGCGGGAAACCGGTAATCGACGGAGTAAAGGTAATGGAGCGCGTGAGATATGAGCGCGACCGTTTCGTAAGCTTCGTCGTCGATTCCATAGAATCGATGCCCTCCGGGAGCAATCTCAGGGGCCGCGCCCGCTTCGTGGACGACAACACACTCATGGTCGATGACCACATAAAGGTCAAGGCCGGATCGATCGTCATAGCCGCGGGGTCGAGCCCGTCTGTGCTCCCGATGTTTAAGGGGCTCGGAGACAGGCTCATCGTAAGCGACGACGTGTTTTACTGGCAGGACCTCCCTTCCTCCGTAGTTGTTTTCGGGGCGGGCATCATCGGGCTCGAGATAGGTCAGGCGCTCGCGAGGCTCGGCGTAAGGGTCGTGCTGCTGAGCAAGCAGGGTCTTGTCGGTCCCCTCAACCACCCCGAGATAAAAGAGTACGCGGGGAAGACGTTCGCCGGCGAGTTCTATATAGATACAGACGCAGATGAGCTCGGAGTGGAAAGGAAAAACGGCAAGGTCGAGGTCCGTTTTAAAGACCTCGGGGGTAAAGACCGCGTCGAGACATTCGATTACGCCCTCGCGGCGACAGGGAGGGTGCCTAACGTCAGAGACCTCGGTCTCGAGAATACGAGCCTCGAGCTCGACAGGAGGGGCGTACCCGTCTACGACCGTTACACGCTCCAGTGCGGAAAGAGCCCCATATTCATCGCGGGGGACTCCAACGGCGACGTCCCTCTCCTCCACGAGGCCGCGGACGAGGGCGGAATCGCGGGAGAGAACGCTTACCGGTTCCCCGACGTGAGCGCGGGTAAGCGTAGAACGCCCCTTACGATCGTTTTTACGGAGCCCCAGATGGCGGTCGTCGGCTCCGGTTATAACGAGCTTAAAAAGATGGCGGGGCTTTGCTTCGTCACGGGCCGGGTCTCGTTCGAGAACCAGGGGAGGAGCAGGGTCATGCTCAGGAACAAGGGCCTCCTCCATATATACGCCGAGTACGGGACGGGCATGTTCCTGGGCGCCGAGATGTTCGGCCCCCGAGCCGAGCACATAGGGCAGCTCCTCGCATGGGCCCATCAGATGAAGATGACCGTCCCCTGCATGATCGAGATGCCGTTCTACCATCCTGTCATCGAAGAGGGGCTCCGCACGGCGCTGCGGGACGCAAACGAAAAGCTCCACATGGGACGGGCGCTGGCCGAGAACAGCATGGAATGCGGCCCGGGAGTTTAAAGAAAGAATATCGGAAAAGTGTTGTTGATCACCGTGCACCGAAAGTTCACCAAAAGTACACCAAGAGTTCACCGGATTACGGGTTTTGGACGGATGTCTTTTCCTCACCCCTCATCCGGCACTCTGCAAACGGGAACCGGTAATCCATATATGCTATATATATAGTATATTCCAGAAACAGCGGCACTACGAAAGGGAGCGGCCCCATTTGTTTCCCTCTCGCAAGCGGAGTAGAATTTCTAAAGTCCATTTGAAAATTCAAGGAGGCACCGAGAGATGAGACTCGAAGGGAAAACAGCACTTGTCACCGGCGGAGGGGAAGGCATAGGCCGGGCTACGGCTCTCCTATTTTGCAGTGAAGGCGCTAAAGTCGGAATAATGGGGAGGACGAAATCGAAGCTCGACCGGGTGGTGTCCGAAGCGAAAGGGCCGGGCGGGATAACCGCGTTTCACGGCGACGTCTCCGTCGAGGGGGACGCGAGAAGGGTAGTGGATGAATTCTACAAGCGGTTCGGAAGGATAGACGTCCTGTTCAATAACGCCGGTATACTCGAGGGCGGCACCGTCGTAACGACTTCAATGGAGGTCTGGGACAGGACTATCGATATCAACGTCAAGGGCGTTTTCCTCATGAGCAAATACGTAGTCCCCTACATGGCGAAGCACGGGGGAGGCTCGATCATTAACAACTCCTCCGTCCTCGGCATAGTGGGCATGGAGAACTGCGTCGCCTACAACGCGTCCAAGGGGGCGGTGAGGCAGATCACGAGGAGCATGGCGCTCGACCACGCGAAGGACAATATCCGCGTGAATTCGATCTGCCCGGGATATATAAAAACTAAAATGGACGTCGAGTTCATGGGGAACCCCCCCGACGCCGAAGAGCAGCTCGACAAAATAGCGGCCGGCATGATACCGCTCGTGAGGCGCGCCGAGGCGGTCGAGGTGGGCCACGCCGTGCTCTATCTCGCCTCCGACGATTCGAGATACGTCACGGGCTCGGACCTCGTCATCGACGGCGGCTGGACGACGCTCTAGAGCCCGATTCCAGCGGGAAGAAATTTTTGGATTAATGTATAATAGATTTAAAACGGTGCCCTGACATGCCGATTTATGAATTTTACTGCAAGAAATGCAACACGGTCTACAAGTTTTACTCCCGTACAATAGATACGACTACTGTCCCCAAATGCCCCGGATGCAAGAGGGTCAAGCTCGAAAGGATTTTCTCTTCTTTCGCTACCTTAAGCAAAAGAGATACGGAGGGCGGCTCCGAAGCCGGAATGCCGGATATAGACGAGACGAAGCTCGAGAGGGCCGTGGCCATGCTCGAGAAGGAAGCGGAGGGTTTGGACGAGAACGACCCCGCACAGGCCGCTGACCTCATGAGAAAGCTCACGGACGCGGCGGGTATTTCGCTCGGAGAGGGGATGGAAGAGGCTCTCGCCCGCATGGAAAGGGGCGAGGACCCCGATAAGATAGAAGAAGACCTGGGCGGCCTGCTCGGAGAAGACTCTTTTCAATTCGAATCCAAAAAGAAAAAGGGCGCGAAGAAGACCTCGCCTAAGCCTAGAGTGGACGAAACACTCTATGAGCTCTGATCCTGTAAAACAGCATGAGAAAAAATGAATAACCTTTTGAGAGTTTCTAAAACGATAATTCTCATCTCTTTCGTATTATTCGGCTGCGCCGGGAAAAAGCCGGGCGCTCCCTCGAAGACGCCTCCCGAAGCCCCTCAAACACCGCCTATTTATCAGGATACGTCGGACTTTGAAAAACCCCCGTGCTCCACACCGGAAATAAAAATTAGGCAGGGCTCCGTATGCGGGAATCTGGTAGGCACGTCCAACGGGAAGGCGGTAAACGCGTATCTCGGCATCCCGTTCGCCGAAACCACGGGCGGGCGGAACCGCTGGAAGGCCCCGGTGCCGAAGGCGGCCTGGGACGGAGCTCTGAGAGCTACGAGGTTAGGCCCCGCGTGTCCTCAGGATACTACCGTCATGTATCCCCAAAGCGAGGAGTGTCTGAGCGTCAATGTCTGGACTCCGGGGGAAGTGTCTCCATTTCCGCGTGCAGTTATGGTATTTATTTACGGCGGCGCCTTTATATACGGATATAACGCCGACCCGCTTTATGACGGCGCGTACACCGCCGCCTACGGGGACGTCGTCGTAGTGAGCATGAATTACAGGCTGGGCGCCCTCGGCTTCCTGTCCGGGATTAAGGACAGGAAAACGGGCGAGGAGATTAAAGGCAACTTCGGCGTACTCGACCAGATTCTCGCGCTCGAATGGGTGCGCGACAATGTCGGAGCGTTCGGCGGCGACCCGGACAAGGTGACTATATACGGCGAGAGCGCGGGCGCGATGAGCGTCGGGCTTCACTTGCTTTCCTCACCCCGGTCGGAGCCGCTCTTCCGCGCTGGCATTATGGAGAGCAACCCGCTAGGGCTTCCGTATAAGAACCTGAAACAGTCCCGTTCGATCGCCGGGAAATTCGCCTCCAATCTCGGCTGCCCGGTTGACGATGTCGGATGCATGCGGGCGGCGCTGCTCGAGGTGGTACTGGATGCACAGCAGCAGAAGGATTTCATCTGGCCCGCGCTCTTCCACGGCATAAGAGATATGCTCGTCTGGGCCCCTGTAATCGACGGGGAAGTATTAATCGAGCAGCCGATCGAAGCGGCCGCAAGCGGCAGGCTGACTAAGCCCGTAATCATAGGCACGAACGCGAACGAAGCGCTTATATTCGTCGAGCTTACGAAAACCGCGCTCGGATGGAAAACGGTATCCGATTTCGATTACCGGCTTACGATGGATTTCATTTTCCGCGACCGCGGCCTGCGCGAGAAAATATACGATAAATACCCTCCGGACGGGAAGGACAACACCGGGCTCATATCGAATGTACTAACGGATTATCTCTTCACGTGTCCGAGCCTTGACGCGGCTTCTCATGCCTCCCGTGAGGCCTGGTCGTACATCTTCGACCACGTACCGTCGTTCAACGTCTGGCCCGGAGTTCCGGCTTGCGCCGAGGCCGTGTGCCATGCCGCGGAGCTGTCGTTCGTGTTCCATACCCCCGAGGGCAGGAGGGGTAAATTCACCCCTCAGGAAAACGCCCTTTCCAATCTGATGGTCGGATACTGGGCTGATTTCGCGAAGAATTTAAACCCGGACGGGGGAGCAAACGCATGGTCTGAATTCAATCCGGCCTCCCTTAACCTCGTATTCGTAACGCCTGTAAAAGATATTCAAGCCAAGCCTGACACCACATCCGATTGCGCGTTCTGGGACGGCGTCGGTTATAACCTCCGTGATTCATTCTGGGGATTGTTTTAGGATGACGGCGTTATCGACATTCCACACATTCGTCTCAAGCCCCTTATTTACAGACACCTCAACCAAGCAGTAGAATTTGCTATCTGTCTCGTTAAAGTTTCAAGGAAAATTAGATCCGGTTCCGTATGAAGCACATTGCGGCTTATTTATTCTGTATCTCTATATTGACGGGAGCGACGGGCGCTCGGGCCGGGGAAGATTCCAACGGTTCTGCTGATTCGTTCTTCTCAAGCCTTTCTTCACGTGAGTATCTGACGGGGGACTGGGGAGGTTTGAGGGATAGATTAATCGACTGGGGGCTCACTCCCACGGCTAATTACAGCGCCACCCTGCAGGGGAACCCGGCAGGAGGAATGAGAAAGGGTATAAAGTACGCCGGGCTACTCGACGTCTACCTCGATTTCGATCTCGAAAAACTATTGAAGCTCGGCGGGACGAGGTTCGTCGTGTCAGGCGCGTGGGCCTTCGGGGAGAATCTGAGCGCGAAGGATATAGGGAATTTTTTCACCGTATCGAATGACTTCAACGGTAAGTTCATTGGCCTTTACCAGCTCTTCATCGAATCGAATTTGTGGAGCGACAGACTTACTATCGCGGTCGGGCGCATGGGGATAGGGGATGATTTCAGCACGGCCAACGTGTTTGGAATTTACGTCAGCGCCGTCGTCAACGCGAACCCGATAAGCCTGACCTATAATATTCCGGCATATCTCAGCAACCCGGACGCCGCTCTGGGGGCGCGTCTCCGTGTAAAACCGTCCCGCGATATTTACATCGCGGCCGG
>DATIET010000013.1:0-3849 GCA_035455615.1 Thermodesulfobacteriota bacterium | reverse complement strand
TCAAACGTTTTTAGATATAAGCTACTCCTAGAAAAGGGAAATTATTGGGTTGATACGGACGTTGTCTGCTTGAGACCGTTCGATGACGCCTCCGATTACGTGTTCGCTACATCGAAGAACAAAAAAGTAGCAGGTGAGCCGAACGAGCAGTTCCGGGTAGAAAGCTGTGTTATTAAGTCACCGCCGGGTTCAGATATTATGGATTACTGTTACAATGTCTCAAGAAATAAGGATCCGAAGGAATTAGTTTGGGGCGAAATCGGACCCTATCTGTTAAGAACCTCGGTTAAAAAATTCAGATTGGAGAACTACGCGGCGAGCAACCACAGCTTTTGTCCCATAGATTGGCCGGAATGGAATAGATATGTAAACGGCTCTTTAGCAAGATCATGGATCGAATTGGCAAAGATGACTATATTTCGCAGTAAGGGAGCGCATCTCTGGAATGAAATGTGGCGTCTAGCCGGTATTGATAAGAATTCAACATTTCCTGCGAATTGCATCTATGAGAAGTTAAAAAGAAGGTATTTGGAAAACAAACCTTAATCGCGACTCAGGCCTGATTGATAAATCCGGTTCTCCGGTTGCCGGACCTCCAATGCTTCGTACCGACTCCATACCCAGTCTAATTGAAAACTGCCTGATTTGGCCTTCAGTTTAAATCAATTGACAATATTTCGTTACAAATGTAAAAATAGGACTGTAAGTCCAGTAAAAAGGAGCAAGAGGATGGAGGACAAATTACATTCTAACTCACCAAAAGTTAGACGGTCCGGGCAAGCCGAATCCGGGATAAATCCCGATACGGCAGGCGCGGGGCGGGATAAAGAAGCGGAGTCATCCGCAAGCGGATACGGCAGAAGGGAATTTATCAAGAATGTCGGCAAGATTACCGCGGCAGGGATTGCTGTCGGCAGCATAGGATTAACCCCGCTCCTTCAGGGATGCAACGATACGGCGGACGGCCAGGAGTTCGATTGCGAGATCGGCCCCGAGACAGGCTCCGCACGGGCCGACAGCGCATTTCAGGTCAGGCTCAATGCCGCCAAGTCAGAAAGGGATATAGGCATTCCCGATCACCCATGCAACGGGGATGAATCGATATACCCCAATAAAATAGGGAACTACTCAAAGGGGCTCCCGCACAACTCTATAGGCGAAGTCGACACCGATGCATACGAAGCCCTGATAGCCGCGATCTCGACCGGGAAGTTCGAGGACTTCGAGCTGCTGGCGGTAAACGGACACCTCGGATGTCCCGACCCGGCCCGCCAGCGCCGCCAGGTAAACCCACAGGCCGGGTATGCGTTCGATCTCGAGGGAATCGATTCGCACCAGCTTTCGATACGCGCGGCGCCCGCATTCGACAGCGCCGAGGAAGCCGGGGAAATGGCGGAGCTCTACTGGATGGCGCTTCTGCGCGATGTGAATTTCCTCGACTATAACGCCAACCCGGTCGCCCAGGCGGCTGCTGAGGACCTGTCAGGTTTTTCCGACTTCCGCGGGCCGAAAGAGAGCGGCATAGTCACGACCGGGACCCTCTTCCGGGACAAATATCCGGGATGCACCGAAGGCCCGTACATCTCGCAATTTCTCCTCAAAGACTGCCCTTTCGGCTCCCAGTTCGTAGACCAGCGTATACAGACCACTACGGCCGTGGACTTCCTGACCAATTTCGAAACGTGGCTCGACGTGCAGAACGGCTGCCAGCCCCTGTTATCGCAGGAGCCGGGCGGTCTCGTCTTCTGCAGGAACGGGCGGGACCTCTCTCAGTACGTCCATATCGACGCGCTCTACCAGGCGTACTTCGTCGCATGCCTTATCCTTCTTGCGAACGGCATACCCTTTAACATCGGCAATCCCTACGGGCAAACCCCGGACCCCGGCTCCGGCCGTCCGCTCCCCCCGGGGGTTTCCGGGGCCTTGGCTCAGGTCGGCTTCGGGACGTTCGGAGGCCCTCACATACTGGCGCTTCTGACCGAGGTATCGACCCGCGCCCTCAAGGCCGTCTGGTACCAGAAGTGGCTCGTGCATCGCCGTCTCAGGCCCGAGGAGTTCGGCGGGCGCGTCGAGGTGATGCGTCTCGGCTTCGCGGACTATCCTATAAACGGCGAGCTCTTCGATTCATCCGTGCTCGGCGCGGTGGCGGACATAACCGGCAACTATTTACTGCCCGTCGCGTTCCCCGAAGGGTCCCCCATGCATACCTCATACGGCTCGGGGCATTCCACAGTGGCCGGCGCATGCGTTACTATACTGAAAGGCTGGTTCGACGAATCAGCCGTTATCGAGAGCCCGGTGGTTCCGAGCGGAGACGGGACAACGCTTGTCCCCTATGAGGGGCCGCCTCTCACTGTCGGCGGAGAACTCAACAAGCTCGCCTCGAACGTCTCACAGGGCCGGAACATTGCGGGAGTCCATTGGCGTACGGACGCCACGGAAGCGAATCTGCTCGGGGAAGCCGTAGCCATAGGCATATTGAGAGACCAGAAAGCGACCTACAGCGAGCCCTTCAGCGGCTTTACTTTTACCAAATTCGACGGGACTACGATAACGGTTTGAAATGGGGCCGATCCGATCGAGCGGGCAGTACAGCTACTCCTGGAATTTCCACTTATCCGTCGCCACCTTCCATTGCCCGTCCTCAACAACCATCCCCACCGTTCCCGTCCCCTGGGAGCCGTCAACACTTCCCTTTATGCTGAGCTCGGCGGAATTATCGGATTTACTCACTGTTACGATTTCGATTTCCCTCGGATGAGCGGCCTGCGCCATATCAACGATCATTGTGGCGGTCTCGTCGTCGAGCATATCGGCGTTCTTTTTTATTATCAGCTTCTTTACAGTAGGGATATCGCCTGACATGAGAGCCCTGTAATATTCCGCATATGCCTTCGCAGGCGGCGAGTCGTCCCCTTTTATAGTTACCTCGACGGGGGTTTCCTGCTTGGGAACACCCAGAGCAGTTTTAAATGTGACGTTGAAGGAGAACGTATATTCCGAAAATGTGTTCTGCCCGGGAGTCGACAATTGCCCCTCTATCACCTGGCTGTCGAGTTTATCGATTTTAAGAACCGCGTCGCCGAGTGTGCCCAGTTGTCCGCCCCAGGACTCGTCATAGATGGCGTTCAGTCCGGAAACCTGCCCCTTCGTTTCCTTCGATATCGTAACAACGATTCCGTGGACCTTGCCTTCCATAGCTGGCTGATTTAATCCGAACGGAATACTTTCCCTGGGCATGGCGCTGTCAGTAAGCACCAGCATTATGTCGTCGGGACCTTCGTCCGCGTATGAATATTTCATCTGATATGTCTTGCCGTTAGCGGTCATGGTTCCAGCGGCCGCGCCCGGAGACTCTTCACCCGCGTACGCAAGGGTCTCAATCCCTGACAAGAAAAATACCGATATTATCAAAATTCCGGTTAACGGGTTCATTGCTCTCTTCATGTCTCGAACGGTCCTCCTGATAATTAAGGCTGTTTAATAAAATCACCATTCGTTATCGAAGTCAATGTTCTTTCCTCAGAATGCCCTTCGGCGGATTTATTTTTACGAAATTCGACGGGACTACCATAACCGTGTGAAATGGGGCCGTAACAGGCCTTATCAAACGGAAGCAAGTGAACCCGGGCCCTCTAATTATCCGAAAGTATGGGCAGGGAGGGAGTCGAAACCTCACGAGCGTGAGCCCAACGACTTTTGAGGCCGTCGCGTCTGCTTAGGCGCATATCTTTAGAACTTGCTTTTTTGCCGGGCTAAATTCTCAGTGCTAACTGAATTTCCCGATTTGAGAATGATGGTTATTTGTGGCGAGCCTGTATTCAGTAGAGCGTTTAGAAGGTGTGACTA
>DATIET010000012.1:0-2529 GCA_035455615.1 Thermodesulfobacteriota bacterium | reverse complement strand
CGATGTTCCTGTGCTTTTCGGCTACGGCTATGGAGAGGGTGGCCGCGGCCCCGCCCACGTCGCAGAGGGTCCCGTAATGGGAGAAGTCGAACTTCTGCGCAAGCGCTATGAAATTGTGGCGGGATAAGCCGGCCATCGCCCACATAAACTGCTCGAGACGCGGGAGGTCCGAGTAAAGCTCTTCGAAGAGGGGTTTCTGGCTGTGTTTTATCTCGTTCTGCGGTTTCCCCGTTTTAAGCGCATCGCCCAGGCTGTCCCAGTATTTAAAAAGGCGCGCGTTCAGCATCTCCAGTATCCCGCCTATGTATGAATTGCCGTTCTTGTCCAGATAGTGGAGCGTGGTTTCGGTGTTTTTGTAAAGCCCGTCCGGTCCGTCCCCTTCCCTGTCGAGGAACCCCATGGATACGAGCGCGTCGAGGAAGTCGCGCGTGCCCCTCGGGTGGAGGGAGAGCTCCGATTCTATTTCGGGGGCTGTCATGGGCCGCTCGCCAAGCACCGTGAACAGCTCCAATTCCACCGCTGTGAGCAGCACTTTGGATTCCCAGAATCCGAAACCTGTGCGCATTATGGAGAACGGGTCTTTCAAGGACATAATCATACACTCCATAAGTAAATTTTTTTTCTTTCTTTGATAAAAAAACAAAGATACCACACGTAATGTGATTTATGAAAAGAAAAAGAAAAGGCAAATTAGGATCTCTTCCTTTCCTAGTTGAAAAGACACACATAGTGTGGTTTATGAAAAGACAAAGAAAGAGAAAAGGCAATATATTATTCTCTTCTTTTCCTGGATGAAAAGAAGCAAAAATCATCCGACTGTACATAATTTGCTAAAAATATCATATTAAGGCTAAATTCTTTCAATTCCTCCCACACCCCTGAAAGAATTTCACGCCTTAATAATCTATTTTCTTAACGCAAATTCTGTAATGTCGGGAAGAGAAAAAAAGAGATTGCCACGCTTCCCTCCCAATGACAAATCATTTAAAAAACCGTTCGTACTGAGCCTGTCGAAGTATGAACGGATTGGGTTCGGTTGTTGGCCGAGCAGAAGAGGTTCGGAAGAATCGTATACGAGCGCAGGTTCTGCGTCAGCCTTCGAGGACGAGGTTGAATACGGAAGAATCGATCTGCACCTTGTCGCGGAGCTTCTCGTTGACGGCGATGTAGATCCTGTCCCCGTGACGGGAGAGGCGGTCGAAGAGCCTGTGGAGGTGCTGGCGCTCGGCATCGTGTATCTCCTCGATCTTGAGCGTGACGGACGAGGGTGTGTCCCTGAGCACGGTCTCGAGGTGAGTCCCGACGCGGTCGAAGAAGTCCACGTCGAGCATGCCCTTTATGGATATGGAAAGGTTGTGCGCGGCGTTCCGGACCTTTTCGAGGGAGACCTCGAGCACCCCTCTGTCGAGGTAGCGCCCGAACGACAACTCGAACGTGGCCAGGTGGTTTTTGGCGAGGCTCGCCTGTTCGTCCGTGACCCTCGCAAAATGACGGTCGACGTAGTTCCTCATGGATATGCCGATAGTCCAGTCCTGTATGACGAGGGGAATCATGCCGGGGTTCGTGAAGGGGAACGTCCTCAGGAATTGATATGCCCTGGGCAGGCCTCCGGGGACGATACCGTTCATTATAAACCTGCCGAGCGCGCGCGCCTGTTCGGCTACGCCGTAGGTGCTCCTGAAGAGTGGGTCCTTCAAATAAGTTGTTTTGTTTAAAATCCGGTCCGCGATGGTGCGGTCGTCGAGGAGCCTGAAGTAGAGCTCGCGGTAGCCGTCCACCATCTCCTCGTATGTCATTTGCTTGGGTATGAGGTTCGTGCCGAGCTTTGTGTTGTCAGTCCCGCTCGCGTCCTTTATGAGACGGCCGTCCTTCTCGAGCCTCTCGTAGAGGGGGGTTTTCGGCACGGCGGTGAGTAGCCCTATCATCGCCGCCTGTATGCCCGAATTCTGGATGAAATTATACTGGAGGTCGAACGTGCGGACGGTATCGTTGTCGAACCCTATGATGAAGCCCGCCAGCACCTCTATACCGTACGAGTATACGTGCCTTATAGAATCAAGAATGTTACCTCTCGTGTTCTGGAACTTGAGCGTTTCTTTGAGGCTCCCCTCGTCCGGGGATTCTATGCCGATGAACACCCATCCGAAGTTGGCCTGCCTGAAGAGATCGAGAAGCTCGTCGTCCTGCGCTATGTTGAGCGACGCCTCCGTGCCGAAGAGGAATTGATAGTTGTGCTCCTTCTGATAGTCCCTGAGGTAAGCCATGAGCTTCTTAGCGACGGGCTTGTTCCCGATGAGGTTGTCGTCGACGAAGAATACGTTCGTGACGCCGAGTTTCCGGAGCGCGTCTAACTCCCTCCCCACCTGGTCGAACGCCTTCACCCTGGGTTTTCTGCCGAACATGACTATGATGTCGCAGAATTCGCAGCGGTACGGGCACCCTCTTGAGAACTGGAGGCTCACCGCCTGGTACTTGTCTAGCTTGAGCAGGTCGAAGCGGGGCGTTGGCGAGTCTTCGAGCGAGACCTCT
>DATIET010000011.1:0-4876 GCA_035455615.1 Thermodesulfobacteriota bacterium | reverse complement strand
GAGGGAGCTCGCCGCACGGGTTAGTGGACTCTATTTCGCCGAGTTCTCTCAGGGGATGGGCGCTGTTTATCGTGTCGAGAAAGAGCACGCCGGGGTCCCCGGCCCTCCATGCGCAATCGGCTATCTTCTCAAAAACTTCCTTTGCCCGGAGGCTTCCCGAGACACCCCTCGACCTTGGGTCGATAAGCTCATATGCTCCGTCACTTTCGAGGGCCTCCATGAAGGCGTCCGTGATGCCCACGGAAAGGTTGAAATTCCTCAATTCCCCTTCCTCGAGCTTGGCCGTGATGAAATCGATTATATCCGGGTGGTCGACCCTGAGGACCCCCATGTTGGCGCCCCTCCTCCTCCCGCCCTGCTTGATATTCTCGGTAGCGCTGTCGAATATCTTCATGAAGGACACCGGGCCCGAAGACTCCCCTCCCGTGCTAGAAACGACCGAGCCTTTGGGACGGAGTCTCGAGAAGGAAAATCCCGTGCCCCCTCCGGTCCTCTGTATCAGAGCCATATTCTTTACCGCATCAAAAATATCCTCGATCGTATCGTCCACGGGCAGGACGAAGCAGGCGCTCAGCTGCCCGAGAGGAGTGCCCGCGTTCATGAGTGTGGGCGAATTTGGAAGGAACGTGAGCGTGCTCAGCATCTCATAAAACCGCTCTTCCCACATACGAGCTGACGAGGAGTCCCCGTGGAGCAGCTCAGCCTCGGAAACCCCTTTCGCAACCCTCCTGAAGAGCTCTTCCGGGGTTTCTATGACAGCCCCTTCGTTATCCCTCCTGAGATACCTCGCCTCAAGCACCTTCTTAGCGTTTTCGGATAAATTCAATGGGTTCCCCGGTATCGTAATTATAGGATAGTAAAGATAGGAGCAACAGGGAATCGATATAAGTGTGTTTATCAGATTTTACAAAATATAAATAACTGCCGACGAAAACCGAATTCGCCTCAACCTGAGCCCGGGAGCGGAACCGGCTTGCCGCCCGAAAGCTTCTCGACATGCGAGGAATTGAACCCGATGTGAAAGCGGGTTAATTCATCGGTTCCGAGAAATCGGCTACTACAGGCTTTACCAGCTTCTCGAAATCCCGGTAACTCATCCTTATCATGTCCGTATGTGTCCCGGCATTGAACACGATCTCTTCATCGTCCGAGAGCGCTTTTGCTACATAGACCGGCAGGCTGTACAGGTTCCCGAACGGAGGCATTGCGCCCACCTCGCAATCGGGAAACATCTTTTCGAACTCTTTCTCTTCGGCGATCTCGATATGTTTCCTGGACATAGCGCGCCTCAAGCTTTTCAGATTGATCTTAAAACACGCGGGCAAGACCACGAGAGCGTAGCCTTCGTCTGTTTTTACGACCACCGTCTTAGCCAGTTCCTTTCCAGGGACGTGCGCGGAAGCCGCCGTTTCCTGCGCAGTAAAGGCCGGACTATGATGAAGCTTCCGGTAATTGACCGTATTGCCGTCCAGATATTCCTCTAATCTTTTAAGTACACCCATGTTTATCACCTCCCTCTGACCTCTGCCGTTATCCTAATAATTATTATATATCATTTCACCGCCCCGGCGAAATTAAGAAGTCCCCCGAGCCGCAGCGAAAAATACTCACCCCTTCACAACGCCTATCGGTCTCAGGCGCGCGACCTTATTCGCTATGCCCGCGTTGTGTACCACGTCGACGACGTCGTCTATCAGCTTATAGGCCTCGGGCATCTCCTCGAATACAGTCTTCCTGCCCCTCGCCATGACTATTATCCCCTTCTCCCCGAGCTCCCCGATTATGTCCCTCCCCCTGCCGAGCTTGAGAGCCTTCGTCCGCGAGAGCACGCGGCCCGCCCCGTGGCAGCTCGAGCCGAACGTTTCGTCGAGCGCCGCTTCTGTACCCACTAGCACGTATGAAGCCCTGCCCATGTCCCCGGGTATGAACACGGGATGGCCGACGTCCTTGTATATTTCGGGGATCAGCGGATGACCCTTGGGGAAAGCCCTCGTTGCACCCTTCCTGTGGACGCACACCTTTTTCCTCTCCCCGTTCACCTTGTGCGTTTCGAACTTGGCGATGTTGTGGCTCACGTCGTAGACGAGGCTGCCGCCGAGCTCGTTAGGCCCGATACGGAATACGGAATAGAAAGCGTCCCTGACGAAGGACATTATCACCTGCCTGTTCACCCAGGCGTAATTCACCGCAGCGGCGAATGCCGAGAGGTACCTCCTCCCCTCTTCGGAATTGATATGGGCGCAGGCGAGCTGCCTGTCCGGGAGCTCGAGGTTCTTCTTCCTCATATAGGAAAGCATAACGTCTATGTAGTCAGTGCATATCTGATGGCCGAATCCCCTCGACCCGCAGTGGATGAGCACGCATACCTGGCCTTTGAAAAGGCCGAAGGAGTTGGCGACGGATGGGTTCATTACCTCGTCGACTACGTCGATCTCTAGAAAGTGGTTTCCCGAGCCGAGGGTGCCTATCTCGTCCTTTCCCCTCTCGTAAGCCTTATCGCTCACGGCGGCGGGGTCTCCCCCGGGGAATGTCCCGTAATCCTCAACTCTATCGGCGTCCTCTTTCTCTCCGTACCCTCTCTCAATCGCCCATTTGATGCCCTTCGATATTATCTGTTTATAGTCCTCCTGAGAGAGCTTGATCTTCCCCCCTTCGCCCAGCCCGCACGGGACGCGGCGGAATATCTCTGTGACGAGGTCTCTCAGCTGAGGCTTCACCTCCGCTTCGGTGAGGGTCGTCCTCATGAGCCTGACGCCGCAGTTTATGTCGTAACCAACTCCTCCGGGCGAAATGACCCCGTCCTCGGCATCGAACGCGGCGACGCCCCCGATAGGGAACCCGTACCCCCAGTGTATGTCGGGCATGGCGATCGAATATTTCTGTATCCCAGGAAGATAGGCTACATTCATTACCTGCTCGAGTGCCTTTTCCTCTCTTATAGCTTCGAGCATCTTTTCGGTCGTATATAAACGTCCGGGGACGAGCATGCCTCCAGTGCGCGGAATCTCCCAAAGGTAGTCGTGTATCTTTTTTACTTCTATCCTGTCATTCACCGGACACTTCTCATTAAGAAAATTTTATTAAAAAACGAGCGCCCTATTTTACACAGCATCGCATCTAAGTCGCGACAAGCCCGTATTTCCCCGACTTCTTTCTGTAGATTACGTTTAAGTCGCCCGTGTCCTTATTCCTGAAGACGAGGAAGAACCTGTCCTCGTCCTGGAGCACCGAGAGCGCCTCCTCGGGCGTGAGCGGCTTCTCTATAGATAGCCTCTCCTCGGATATCAGCCCCGCCTCTCGTGGATAAGGCTCTTCGACCCTGCGCTTGGCCTTCTCGCGCGCGATGTCCTTCCTTATCTCGATCCGTCTCTCCTTGAGCCTGTTAAGCTGCTTGTCGATATCGTCGAGCGTGAATTCGAGAGACATGAAAGTATCGTTCGACTCTTCCCATGCGTGGAGCGCCCCGCCGCCCGGTGTCTTGAGGTAGAGGTCTATGTCGACTCTGTGCCTCTCCCTGTGCTTCTCCACGTTGAAAGTAACGACCGCCTCGACCTCGCCCTCTCCCATCTCTTTCAGATGCCGCTTCAGTTTCGATAGACCGTGTTCCGTGAAGCTCCTTATGTCTTCCGAAATCTCGATTCCCTTTCCAATGAGCTCGATCTTCATATCCTCACCTCTTGTATATTGTAGTTACCGGAAGCGCAAGCACAACCCTGCATTCTATACTCCGGTTATCCCTGAATCACATAAAGCCCCGGCGCGTCGGCGAGAGGCGCATAGCCCTTCCTAGAAGCCCCCATAGAAGGAGGCGCTGTTCTTTTTCCGGAGCGCTTCCTCAGCCATGCTTCCCACGGCTCCCACCAGGAGCCTTCCTTCCCGGGTGTCCTCGCGGCCCAGCTCTCGGGGTCGATGTATGAATCCTTCTCTCTCCTCGTCCCTATGCGGTAACTCCTGCCGGGGTGTCCGGGCTCGCTCACAATGCCCGCGTTATGTCCTCCGCTCGTAAGCACGAACGTCACTTCCGTGTCCGCAAGCAGGTTTATCTTGTAAACAGAACGCCACGGAGCCACGTGGTCCCTCTCGGTCGATACAACGAAAATCGGAACCCTTATATCCGTGAGCGAAACGGGTCTGTCGTTTACAAGGTACCGTCCTTCGGCGAGGTCGTTATTGAGGAAGAGGCTCGTGAGATACTCCGCATGCATACGGTAGGGCATTCTCGTCGCGTCCGCGTTCCAGGCCATCAGGTCGAAAATGGGTTCGCGCTCTCCCAAAAGGTAGTCGTGCACCATCCGCGACCAGATGAGGTCGTTCGACCTGAGCATCTGAAAGGCCCCGGCCATCTGCTTCGTGTCAAGAAAGCCCTGGTCCCACATCATATCCTCGAGAAACGCGAGCTGGCTCTCGTCTATAAAAAGCATCAGCTCCCCAGCTTCGTGGAAATCAGTCTGGGCGGCGAGCAGGGTTATGCTCCCAAGCCGGCCGTCCCCGTCCCGGGCCATCGCGGCTGAGGCGGCTGCGAGAAGCGTACCGCCGAGACAATAACCGAGGGCGTGCACGTGTCTCCTGGGGATTACACTATTAATCGCCCTGAGCGCCTCCATTACCCCGAGCTCCAGGTAATCCCCCATATCGGTATCCCTGTCTTCGGGGCCGGGGTTCTTCCACGAAATCATGAAGACCGTATGCCCTTTATCAACGAGGTATTTTACGAGAGAGTTATGCGGAGACAGGTCGAGAATATAATATTTCATAATCCAGGCCGGGACGATAAGGACAGGCTCGGCGTAGACGTCTCCGGTCGAAGGCTCGTACTGTATGAGCTCGATAAGACGGTTCCTGAATATGACCTTGCCCGGCGTGACTGCAACGATTT
>DATIET010000010.1:0-3617 GCA_035455615.1 Thermodesulfobacteriota bacterium | reverse complement strand
ATCTTATCAGGTACAACGTAGTTTTATCCGGGCACGTCCAAGCTACATCGCTCCTTATGTGGGAGGAATTGAACGATTTTAGCCTTAATATGATATTTCTAGCAAATTATGTTCAGTCTTTTCATGGAACACACTACGTGTATGATTTTTGCTTCTTTTAATCAAGGAAAAGAAGGATAAAAAATTAGCCTTCTCTTTTATCCGCAGAATCAACCACTGGCAAGCGTCTCTTACTCCTCACACGGCCCGTCGTGAGCCTTCCGCTGGCCCTCGCCGAGCCTTATGCAGTCGTTACCGTACGTCCTCCCGTCGCAGCCGCAGACGGGCTTGTACTTCTGATCGCATATATTCCGCATGTTGACGCAAGCGCCCTCGATCCCCTCTACATCCTCATCGCACTTCCCTACCTCATATTCGCAGCGCATCCCCTCGGGGCACGCGGTATCCGAACGCCCTCCGCACGGGGGCCCCTTCGTGTACTTCTCGAACTCCCCGCACCCCGCGGCGACTATTCCCGCAGCGACGGCAAGAATTAGGAGAATGAACGCCTTCTCCGATATGGTTTTTCCCATCAGTCATCCCCGCCCGATATCTTGAGATTCATGACTCTCCGCGAACAGCCCCACTTTCCTCAGTAATGTATTAAACAAATAATAATCTTTCCGCCGCACGGACACAAGCGTACGGCCGGGAGGCGTATAATCCGGACAGACCACCAGCCCGCCCCTACTCTCTCCCCCGATTTCTAGTTATAGTTAATCCTTAATTCTAATCGGCAGCGGAGGGATCGATGCCCAATCCCGTGGAGAAGGAACCCGGAACCCTTGCGAGGGTCATCAACCGCCTGAGGAGCAGGAGGTTCGGCTACCTCGCCAAGTCCCTCGTAATTCTCTTACTGGCTTACCCCTACCTCGAAGTGAACGTCCCCGGCCAGATTGTGATGACCATGATCACGATATTCGTCATGGTTTCCCTCGTCGTAGCCGTGAGCGACAGGAAGAGGAATATTATAGTCGCGCTCTGCCTCGCCCTTCCCTGGTTCATATCGCTCATCGTCAACTTCCCGATTTACGAGAGCGCGCGTTCGGTGCTCATACGTAAGGAGATCGTATTCGCGGTCCTCCTCTTCTCCTATACCACGGTCAGCATATTCCTCCACCTGTTGAAGAGCCGGGAAGTCACGTCCGAGATACTCTTCGCAGCCGTGTGCGTATACCTCCTGATCGGTCTCACATGGGCTTCCCTCTATATATTCATTGACTACATGTATCCGAACTCGTTCATAGATACGGGCGACAAGATAGCGATCGATGCGCCGAGGTTTCTCTTCTTCAGCTTCATAACCCTCACGACCGTCGGCTACGGCTCGCTGATCCCCGACACCGACCCCGCCCGCTCGCTCACGCTCCTCGAAGCGGTCGTGGGCCAGCTATACCTCGCCATACTCGTCGCCCGTCTCGTTGGGCTCCACATATCGAAGCCCAAGGCCACGGACTCAGGCGGCTGAAACCGGAACGTCCGCCCGGTTTCCCCGCATAAATCCCGATTACGCCCTGCCCTCCCGCATCGTGAATCCTGCATCGTGAATCCTGCATCTTTATGTATATTAATACGGACAATCAACCCACGGAGGTCATCGAATGAGACTCGAAGGAAAGACAGCCCTCATCACGGGCGGGAACGAAGGGATAGGAAGAGCGACTGCGCTCATGTTCGTAAAAGAAGGGGCGCAGGTCGCGATAACCGGGAGGAGGAAGGAAAAGCTCGAAGAGGTAGTGAAGGAGAGCGGCGGGAAGATAACCGCGCTCCACGGGGACGTGTCCGACGAAAAGCACGTAAAGACAGCCGTAGACGAGTTCATGAAGAAGTTCGGGAGGATCGACATACTCTTCAACAACGCGGGCATTCTCGAGGTCGGCACGGCGGTAACGACGAGCGTAGAGTCCTGGGACAAGATGATAAACATCAACGTGAGGGGCATGTTCCTCATGTGCAAGCACGTCGTCCCTCACATGCAGAAGCAGGGCAAGGGAGTCATCATAAACAACGGCTCCGTGCTGAGCGTGATCGGGTGCCAGAACGCTATCGCCTACAATACCACGAAGGGGGCCGTCATACAGATGTCGAGGAGCCTCGCGCTCGACCACGCAAAGGAGGGCATAAGGGTCAACACCATATGCCCGGGGTTCATCAAGACGAAGATGAACGAGGACTTCATAGGCAACCCTGACGACGCGCAGACGAAGCTCGACGAGATCGCCGCGCAGATAGTGCCGATGGGATACCGCGGTGAGCCCGACGACATCGCGTACGCTCTCGTCTACATGGCGAGCGACGAGTCGAAATACATGACCGGCGCGAGCATCATCGTCGACGGCGGCTGGACGGCGTATTGATCCGGTTCATGAATTGACAAACAATCGCGGCTGGCCTGTCCCGGGTACTGAAACAAGTTCAGCACAGGCTTGACCCGGGAACTCGCTCCTACGAATGTTTACGTCCTATATCTATAGGAGCGGCATCCCTTCGACTTCGCTCAGGACAGGCTTGCCGCGACAGACTATCGAACCAACTACCTCGCCATTTCGAACAGCTCGAAAAATCTGTCTTTTATCTTGCATCCTGTATCCTGCATCCATTCAGTTCCTCCCCCCTCCCCGCAAATCGGCCTTATAATTAGGCCAAACGGGACGCCGCCCCGCGGTGTCCCAGATCCACACGAAAGGAGAACCGCAAATGAGAACTATATCTTTATTTATTCTTGCTCTGTCATTAGCGCTCCCGACAATGCCGCAGCCTTCCCGCGCGTGCACCGAGGCGAGGCTCAATGCCGAAGACGGCACGGTCGTCGTAGGCAGGAGCATGGAATTCGCACAGGCGCTGAACTCGAATATTATCGTCCAGCCGCGCGGGCAGGAGAACGTCTCCAAGCTCCCTGACGGCAGGGACGGGATCAAATGGACGTCGAAGTACGGGGTCATGTATCTTGACGGCTTCGGCATCGATATAGCGGTAGACGGGATGAACGAAACCGGCCTCTCGCTAGGCGCTCTCTTCTTCCCCGGCGAGGCGCAGTACCAGGAAATGAAAGGGGCGAAGCGGTCGCGAACGATGGTCGTCAACGACCTCCCGCTCTACATACTCCAGAACTTCTCGACAGTGGACGAAGTGAGGGAAGCCCTGCCGAAGCTCGCGGTCGTGGGCATAAACACCCCCGCGCTCGAGAACATCGTCATCCCCGCGCACTTCTCCGTTTACGAGCCCGGCGGCAAGGGCATAATTGTCGAATACACGAAGGACGGGCTCAATATCTACGACAGCGTGGGGATAATGACGAATTCCCCGGCGTACCCATGGCACGTCACTAATTTGAACAACTATGTCGGCCTTTCGAACGTTAACGCCGAGCCCATAGTCGTGGACGGCGTGAGCTTCGCGGCCACTGGGCAGGGCAGCGGGTTAAACGGCATACCCGGCAACCCGACTCCGCCCGCGAGGTTCATAAGGGCGGCGGCTATGGCTTACCTCGCCGCCAAGACCGATAACGCGCAGGAAGCCGTGAACCTTGCAGTGCATATCATGAACACGGTTGACATACCGCTCGGGACTGTGCGCGA
>DATIET010000009.1:0-4993 GCA_035455615.1 Thermodesulfobacteriota bacterium | reverse complement strand
AGAGGAGGGCAAGCAGGGTATATTCGCGAACGAGATGCTCCTCGAAGCCATACGGATCTCGGACAAGCAGATCAAGTTCTCGTACGTAATGGTATTGACGGTGGTGGGGGTTACGATGCTGTTCGGGATCGTGCTCACGATATTCATCCCGAAGATGATAACGAAACCCATACAGAGCCTTTTCAACGCGGCCGAGTCGGTGGCGGGAGGGGACTACTCCGTCAGGCTAAGGGACGTGAAGACATCGAGCGAGATAGATACACTCGCAAAAGCCTTCAATAACATGATAGACAATATAGAGAGGAACAACAGGGAGCTTCAGAAGAAGAACGAGGAGATAATGAAGCTGCTGGAGACCACGAGGAGGTTCAACGAGCTCCTCGAGTCGGAGATCGCCCAGGCGACGCGCGAGATAGAGGAGAAGCACTGGGAGCTGATGAAGGCCGAGAAGCTGGCGGCGATCGGCGAGCTCGCCACGGGTGTTGCGCACGAGGTTAGGAACCCGCTTTCCGGGATCGGGCTTGCGCTCGAGCTCATGAAGGACGAGACCGAGAACGAGGAGCACAGGCAGACTATAAGGGACATACTGAACGAGATATCGAGGCTCGAGCGTATAGTCAAGGGGCTCTTCCAGCTCGGGCATCCGAAGAGCCTTCAGCTCATCGAGTGCACCCCCAACGATATAGTTGAGAGGGCGCTCAACCTCGTGAGCATGAAGGCCAAGGAGAAGGGGATAACGATTAAAAAGGACCTAGCCTGCAGGACCACCTTTTACGTGGACCACGAGCAGATCGAGCAGGTCGTGCTGAACCTGCTCATTAACGGCATTGAGGCGACGGGGCGGAGCGGCGAAGTGAGCGTGGAGACGAGGACCAATAACGGTTCCGTCGAAATATCCGTCTCCGATACGGGCTGCGGTGTGCCGGACGATGAGATGGAGAGGATACTGCAGCCCTTTTATTCGACGAAAGAGACCGGGACGGGACTCGGGCTTGCTATTTCAAGCAGAATAGTGGAGGCTCACAAAGGCAAACTCCATATAGCGAGCCGGGTGGGGGAAGGCTCGACGTTCGTCGTAGAGATTCCGGGCGACCTTAATACGGAGCTCGGGGCTGATGGAAAAGCTGCGGCCGGGCAGGCGGAGAATAATTTAAAACTCAATTAATGCGCAGGGATTGGAAAAGGCCGGGTTAAAATGAGCTCACTCATACTCATCATCGAAGACGAAAGGCTCCTCTGCAAACAGCTGCATAAGGCGCTCACACAGGAAGGCTATTCCGTCATATCCTCCTACGAAGGCGGAGAGGGGATCGACCTTGCGAAGAGGGAGGACCCGGACCTCGTGCTGCTCGATCTCAAGCTTCCCGATACGGACGGGCTCGAAGTGCTCAAGGCGTTTTCCAGGTGGGAACGCCCCCCGACTACGATAATGATGACGGCGCACGGAAACGTGGAAGTCGCGGTCACGGCCATCAGGGTGGGGGCTTACGATTTTATAGAGAAGCCGTTCCCGCTCGACAAACTGAAAGTGATGGTCCGGAACGCGCTTAAAACGAGCGAGCTCAAGAACAGCATTAGCGCAGCCGCGACGCGGGCCCAGGAAAAATACGGGTTCGAAACCCTGATCGGCTCGAGCGCGTCGATAGTCGAATTGAAAAGACTCTTCAAGAAGCTCACGGAATCCGACCCGCGGACTATACTCATCACGGGTGAAAGCGGGACGGGGAAGGGTCTTGCGGCAAAGATCCTCCACTACAACGGGGCAAGGAAGCAGGGCCCGTTCATAGAGATAAACTGCGCGGCGATACCCGAGACACTGCTTGAAAGCGAGCTCTTCGGACATGAAGCGGGCGCATTCACCGACGCCAGGAAGATGAAGAAGGGGATTCTCGAGCAGGCGGACGGGGGGACCGTGTTCCTCGACGAGATCGGGGATATGAGTCTCTCGCTCCAGGCGAAGCTCGTCAAAGCCGTGGAGGAGCGCTCCTTCAGGAGGTTAGGCGGCAACAGGGATATAACGGTCGACCTCTCCGTGATCGCCGCCACGAACCATGACCTCAAGTCCCTGGTCAAGCACAGCGAGTTCAGAGAGGACCTGTATCACAGGCTAAAGGTGATAAGCTTCGAAATGCCTGCGCTCAGAATCAGGAAAGAGGATATACCTGTGCTCACGGACCATTTCGTAGCATTTTTCAATACCGACCTCAGCAAGAACATCACGGTCGTTCCGGAAGATATAAGGAAGACGTTCATGAATTACAACTGGCCCGGGAACGTGAGGGAGCTCCGGAGCACTATCGAGAGGGCGGCGCTGCTGAGCGAGGACGGGGTCCTCAATCCCAAATACATAATGCTCGAAGAGGGGGAGAGCCTCAAGGTGCAGAATTCCGACGAGAAGATGGTCATAGACGTCCCGATAGAAGAAGCCTCTCTATACAAGATAGAAAAGAAGGTGATAACCAAGGCGCTCGATCTCAACAACTGGAACCAGACCAGGACGGCCGAGATGCTGGGCATCACGCGGGAGGTGCTCAGATACCGGATGAAGAAGTGGGGGCTTCTGAGCTGAGGCACGCACTTTTCCACCCCTCCCGGCCGAGATCAAATAAACCTTGAAACCCTTATGCCGGCAATTGCGTATATATACTATAAGCCCGACAGGGGTTGTTTTGTCCCCGTGGGGCCGAAGCGTCACCAGAGGAGAAATAGATGAATAAATTTTCGTTAATTTTTACCGCCCTGCTCGTGATATCGCTATCAGGCGCGCTCCGAGCCGAGGAAAACGGCGGCACCGCCAAGGCTCAGGATGCTAAATATGAGACGGCTACGTTCGCCGGGGGGTGTTTCTGGTGTATTCAGCCGCCCTTCGACAAGCTCGAAGGCGTAGTGAGCACGACAGTCGGCTACACGGGCGGGATGGAAAAGGACCCGACATACGAACAGGTTTCTTACGGGAAGACGGGACACACGGAGTCGATAGAGATAATCTACGACCCGAAGAAGGTCACGTACGAAGAGCTCCTCGAAGTATTCTGGATAAACATAAACCCCACCGACAATGGCGGACAGTTCGTCGACAGGGGGAAGCAGTACAGGCCCGGTATTTTCTATCACGGGGAAGCCCAGAAAAAGGCGGCCGAGGCGTCGAAGGACAAGCTCGATAAATCGGGCAGGTTCGATAAGCCCGTCGTGGTCGAGATAGTCGAGGCAACGGAGTTCTACCGGGCCGAGGACTATCATCAGAAGTTCTACCAGAAGAGCCCTGTCAGGTATAAGTCCTACAGGTGGGGCTCCGGCAGGGACCAGTTCATCGAGAAATACTGGGGCGAGGCCGCGCTCAGTCACTGATTAAACCCAGTGATATTTTACGCCGCGCCGAGTATAATATAATCGTTGACGAGACTGCTAACTATCGCGGCAGTCGTTATGTTTCTCTGCGGCTGCGGAAAAAATAACGAAATCGTTTACGTCCTCGCGAACGACTCATACCGGTGCGAGGATTTCGACGTCATCAAGGAAAAGATGGTCGCGCTCATTAACAGGGCGAGGGCGCAGAGCAGGAACTGCGGCTACAAGATATACACGCCCGCCGGGCAGGTCGCGTGGAACCCCACGCTCGCGAGGGCGGCCCTCGACCATTCGGTCGATATGGCGACAGCCGATTTCGTAAGCCACAGCGGCTCCGACGGGAGCCACGTGGACGAGAGGATAGAGGAGCTTGACTACGCGTGGACGAGCGTCGGCGAGAACATATCGGCAGGAAGAGAGACCTCGGAAGAGGTTGTCGCAGCGTGGCTCATCAGCCCCGAGCACTGTGAGAATGTAATGAGGGCGAGCTTTACGGAGATAGGCGGAGCGTGCTTTCACAATAAGGACACCAAAAACAAGACTTACTGGACTGTGGTTTTCGCCTCTCCCGACGAAGGGGCGCTCAACAGGGCTAATCGTCGAGAATAGCTATGGGTCTGACCCAGCCGGCGCTTGCGTTTAGAATCTTGATCGGCGGGCATACGACCGTGAACCCGTAAGGCGGGAGGAGGTCGAGGTTCGTGAGCTTCTCGATCTGGCAGTATTCCTTCTCGATACCGGCGAAATGGGCTCCCCAGATGACGCTCTTGTCTCCCGTCCTCTTGAATTCCTCCACCATCGCCCGGAAAGGCCTGTCCCACCCCGCGGAATCCGTCCCCATCACCTTCACGCCCTGAGATGCGAGCCAGAGCGTGGACTCTTTCCCGAGGCCCGGGAACTCGGACCAGTATTCCTTCGTCCCCCATAGTCTGTCGGCCCCGGTCATTACGAGGACAATGTCGAAGGGTTTCAGCTCATATCCCGTTTCGCCGAGTGACTTTTTCAGGTCGTCGGTCGAAATGAGCTCTCCCGGCTTCTTATGCCTCATGTCTATCACTACCCCGTCCCCGTAGAACCACTCTACCGGAAGCTCATCGATCGTCTTCGCTTTCTTCCCCTCGGACACCAGATGATAGTGCCAGGGGGCGTCCATGTGCGTGCCGACGTGAGTGCCGAGGGTCACGTACTCGTTCGCCCAGCCGAGTCCCCCCGGCAGGTCGGTGCGTGCGCACTCAAAACGCATCATCATGTATTCCGCCGTGTCCTCGTGCCTTTCGTATGTTATTTCGAGTCTCTGGTGCTCGGGCCCCGGCGCGGGTTCAATGGTTATGCCGAGGTCTATAATTCGTCTTCGGGGAGTCATACGGCTATTATATTTAAATTCCCCGTCGAATCAAAGAGAGTGAGCACACTGTGAAAAGAGATGATACGCGCGACAAGAGAAGACTAGGCACGTCGGATATGTTCGTTTCCCCCGTCGGGCTCGGGTGCGTCCAGTTCAGCGGGCGGAAAAGTTTATCGGGACTCCTCTGGCCGCCTCTGAACGCCCATGATATCAGGGAAATAGTGCGGGTGTCAGTCGAGGGAGGAGTAAACTGGTTCGACACCGCCGAGCTCTACGGGTGGGGGGAATCGGAAAAGGCCC
>DATIET010000008.1:0-4084 GCA_035455615.1 Thermodesulfobacteriota bacterium | reverse complement strand
ATAGCGATCCCGCTTTCCCGGCCCTTCGTCTCGATCAAATCCTCCATGTAGAACTTCTCGGCCAGAGAGCGGATATAGTCGACGAACGCGGGCCTCGACTCAGCGACTCCGCTTATCGGGGACAGATTGCTCAGGAGATCGACCGCCACGACAACATCGGCACCGAGACGCTTGAGAGCATTTACGGGAACAGGCTCCAGGACCCCCCCGTCCACGAGTATCATATTTCCGTCCGTCACCGGCCTGAACAGACCCGGAATAGACATGCTGGCGTGTACGGCCCGACATAGGTTCCCGCGTGTAAAAGTGACGACCTCGGCTTTATTCAGGTCGACTGCAATGGCGGCAAAGGGTTTTCCTAAATCCTCTATATTCTCCACGTGAACGATATCGTCGAGCAGGCGCTCGATATAATTCCCGGTGAATAGGCCTTTACGGGGCCAGGCGGGGCCGAGCAGGAAGGGGAGGTCCTTTACTCCGTACCGCCTCGAAATGCGTTCTAACTCCGGGAGCTTCCCCGAAGCGTATACCGCGCCTACGAGCGCCCCTATGCTCGTACCTGCGACCATGTCGAAATCGATGCCCGCCTGCCCGAGAGCCTTGAGGACACCTATATGAGCGAACCCTTTCGCCCCTCCCCCTCCTAGCGCAATCCCGACTTTCATATCTATTTCCATGCGAATTTTATCTTGCGCGATCCGCCCGGATAACCGTAAAGATACATTACGCGCACGGAATGCCGGTTCCGCCTGACGCGCCCGGGTTTATGGCTTCTGTGAACCCAGGAGCGCCTGGTCTATGTCCCAGAGAATGTCGTCGAGCGTCTCAAGGCCGACCGATATCCTGACCATCTCCGGGTTCACGCCAGCCTCCGCCTGCTCGACTTCGTTCAGCTGGCGGTGCGTGGTCGACGCCGGATGAATTACGAGCGTTTTCGCATCGCCCACGTTGGCGAGGTGGCTCAGGAACTCGACGCCCTCTATGAACCTGATCCCTGCCTCCTTTCCGCCCTTTATTCCGAACGTGAAGATCGAGCCCGCTCCCCTGGGGAGGTATTTCCTCGCGAGCCCGTAATACGGGCTGTCCGGAAGCCCCGGATAATTGACCCAGGTTACGGCGGGATGGTCTTTAAGAAATTCCGCTACGGCAATGGCGTTCGAGCAGTGCCTTTCCATCCTGAGGTTGAGGGTCTCCAAACCCTGGAGGAAGAGGAATGCGTTAAAGGGGCTCAGCGCCGGGCCGTACGCCCTCAGCACCTCGCACCTCGCCTTCATGGTAAAACCGAAATCCCCGAACGTCTCATAGAACCTCACTCCGTGATACGCCTTCGACGGCTCCGTCATTCCCGGGAAATTCCCGTTGTCCCAGGGGAACTTTCCGGACTCGATCAGCACGCCGCCTATCGAAGTGCCGTGTCCGCAAATGAACTTCGTCGCCGAATGCACGATTATATCCGCCCCGTAATCGATCGGTTTGCAGAGGTACGGGGTCGCAAATGTATTATCTATTACCAGCGGTACTCCGGCCTCGCGCGCGATTTTCGAAACAGCTTCGATATCGAGAATGTTACCGAGCGGGTTGCTTATGGTCTCGGCGAATAGCGCCTTCGTTTTCTTCGTTATGGCCTTTCTGAAATTCCCGGGGTCGTCCGGGTTTACGAAATTCACCGTTATTCCGAGGTCCCTGAAATTGACGTCGAACTGCGTGTACGTGCCCCCGTAGAGCGTGCTCGAGGATACAATCTCGTCCCCAGATTTTAGTATCGTTAGCAACGCAACTAATTGTGCCGCCATACCCGACGCGACGCCGACCGCAGCCCGCCCCCCTTCGAGCGCGGCCATCCTTTCTTCGAAAACGGCGTTCGTGGGGTTCATTATGCGGCTGTATATATTCCCGAACGTCTGGAGATTAAAGAGGCTCGCCGCGTGATCGGCGCTGTCGAACACGTAGGCGGCAGTCTGGTATATCGGAACGGCGCGAGAGCCGGTAGCAGCATCAGGGAGCTGTCCCGCGTGAATGCACAATGTTTCGAACCCGAATTTTCTGTCAGCCATCTTTACCCCTCCTGAGGTTACGGGACCTGCTTCGGCCTCCTGGACGAAATTATCCCGCGGTTCACCCCGATAAAATTAATCCCCCCGAAGAGCCGTCCGTGCTCTATCTTCATGCACCTGTTCATGACTACCTCGAGCCCAGCTTCCCTCGCGCGTTTCGCGGCCTCTTCGTTTATTATCCCGAGCTGCATCCATACAACCTTCGCCCCTATCTTTATCGCGTCTTCGACTATGGGGGGGACGTCTTCCGCCTTCCTGAATATATCGACGACGTCCACCTTTTCCGGAATATCGAGGAGACTCGCATAACATTTCTCGCCCAGGATCTCTTTAGGCCCCGGGTTCACGGGGATTATCCTGTAGCCGTGCTCCTGGAGGTACTTGGCGGCGAAGTAGCTCGGCCTGTGCCATTTGTCGGAGAGTCCGACGACGGCAATCGTCTTATTTTCCTGAAGTATTCTGCGCAGGGTCTTTACGTCTTCCATAACCGTCTCCTCCCCCCGACTAATTTACACCAGATAGCGGATCGATTACAAGAAAATCGACTATGGGAGATTACAGCCAGAAGTGTTGTTGACACTCTATATACGATTCCATATTCTTGAACTGATCATGGACGCGGCTGATAAAGAGTACCGATATAAACAACCGCTACTCCCTCCGGGGCCCAAAGGTCTCCCGCTCATAGGCTCCCTAATCGGCTATTTCAGCGACCCGCTCGGGTTCCTGACGAGGATCGCTCAACAGTACGGGGACGTGGTTTTCTTCAGGCTCGGCTCGCGGAGGATATACCTCCTGAATAACCCGGAACATATAAAGGACGTTCTCGTCACACACAACCGCAGCTTCACAAAAAGCCGCGCGCTTAACCGGGCCAAAATAGTCCTAGGCGATGGGCTTCTCACGAGCGAAGGCGACTTTCACCTGAGACAGAGGAGGATCATTCAGCCGGTATTCCATTATAAGAAGATAAAATCCTACGGCGAAGTTATGGCGGAATACGGCTCGCGTACGGGCGGGGGATGGGAGAGCGGAGACACGGTCGATATACACGGGGAAATGACCAGGCTCACGCTCGCCGTCGTGAGCAAGACACTATTCGACGCGGACGTCGAATCGGAATCGGACGAGATCGTCAAATCGCTCACCGACATAGTAAACCTTTTTCCCAGGTTCGTATTTCCGTTCTCCGAAATCCTCGACTACCTGCCCCTCCCCGGAAATAAACGCGGACTTCTGGCAGTGAGCCGGCTCGACAACGTGATCTACAGGCTCATAGACGAAAGGCGGAGAGATTCCGGACAGAAAGACGACCTCCTTTCGATGCTCCTAGAAGCCAGGGACGAAGAGGGGGACGGCGGGGGGATGAGCGACAGACAAGTAAGGGACGAGGCCATAACCCTCTTCCTCGCCGGGCAGGAGACTATGGCCAATTCACTCGCGTGGACGTGGTATCTCCTCTCTCAAAACCCCGGAGCCGAAAAGAAGCTCCACGAAGAGATCGATACGTTGCTCGGCGGGAGGCTCCCGTCAGTGGACGACCTCGGCAGGCTGCCGTATACGCACAAGGTATTCAAGGAAGCGCTCAGGCTCTATCCCGCGGCGTGGACGCTCGCCCGGCGCGCGATAGAGGATTACCGGGTCGGCGGCTATACCGTGCCCGCCGGGGCGGACATATACATGAGCCAGTTCGTAGTACACCGCGACGGGCGTTTTTATCCCGACCCGCTTAAATACGACCCCGACAGATGGGATTCCGAAGAAGACTCGCGCCTGCCCAAATTCACCTACTTCCCCTTCGGCGGGGGACCGAGGCGCTGCATTGGGGAGCCGTTCGCGTGGATGGAGGGCGTGCTCCTGATCGCGGCAATTGCCTCCCGGTGGAAGATGAGCCTCGCTCCTGGGCACAGGGTAGTACCCGACCCTCTTATCACGATACGCCCGAAGTGCGGGATGAGGATGATTGTCGAGAAGAGGTAGTATCTATTTTCTTATACTGTCCATATACCTGAAATAAGCTATCAGATTAT
>DATIET010000007.1:0-5629 GCA_035455615.1 Thermodesulfobacteriota bacterium | reverse complement strand
GGATACTATGAACAAGCCGAAGATTTATTTTCTGTATGCCTTTATAGCAGGATTAACATTGCTTCCGTATGAGGCTTTTTCGGGAGGCGACATAGAGTTTAACGCGGTAAATAATTCAGGCGACGATTGGTGCCTTCAGTGCCAAGGTCCTTTCTCGAGACAAACACCTAGGGTGATCGTCAACCGCGGAGGCGGCGTGACACATTTCTATTCCGCTGAAATCAGCGAGTTCAGCCCCTACGGGTCATGGAATTGCTCGCTATATCAGGTGGACGTCTGTTTCCTTGTGGGCAGCGAGCCGGACGTAACTTCCGGTATTTCGGTTCCGTTGGGGACGTCGCTCGTAGAGCTTATTATCATGGAACAGCAGGGCATCACAGTAATCGTTCAGAAATTCCATGGACTCGAAGCTGAGAGCGGTTCGGGGCTCTCCGTCACTTCCAAACTGGGTAACGACCCCGCGCCCGGTGCAAGGGACGTGGATACGTTCAAAGTGAGTGCGGAAGAAGGGGAGGAGCTCACGATAAGGCTGGAAGGCGACCCGTCGGCGGGTTACATCGGCACATACGCGAGGCTCAGGCTTATAAGCGACCGGAGGATCGGACATATTGAAGAAGTCGAAGCCGGTGAGCTTCCGATTGAAATTACGACTACAATCCCGGAGACGGGAACGTATGAGGTAATAGTCGGGAAGATCGCACAGAGCGACGTGCCTGATAATCTGCTGAGCTTCAAAGGCGGATATATTTTGTCCGTAGATTCGGCGGATGACAAAGTTGAGGCTTTGATTCCGGCTGAAAACGTAGAGCACTAAATTAGTTCTGCGGGTTATTATCCTCCGGTTCATGCTTTCACGCGCTCAACGCGGGGGAGCTAGGCGGGCCGTTCGATCAATTCTATTTTGTAGGAGTCCGGGTCTTCGACGAAGGCGATTACGGTAGTCCCGTGCTTCATGGGTCCCGGAGGCCTGACCACTTTTCCCCCTGCGGATTTTATCTTTTCGCATGCGGCGTAGATGTCGTCAACGCCGAAGGCCATGTGGCCGTACGCGTTTCCGAGATCGTATTTATCGGTGCCCCAGTTGTGAGTCAGCTCCAGTATTTCGGGCTGGTCCTCTGTCCCGAGGAATACGAGTGTAAACTCCCCTTCGGGGTAGTCCTTCTGTCTGTTGAGTTTGAACCCCAGCACTTCCGTATAGAATTTTATCGATTTCTCAAGGTCACCGACCCTTATCATAGTATGTAAAAAACGCATTTTTTACCTCCGGATTCAATTACAGCGCTGTAGAAAAGAGAAACTAGCACAGGCTTAGTATGAAGTCAAAGCTGGAGGAACCGGATAAAGCGGTTCATTCGTATATGCGGAGAAATCATTTACTACATCATGCCAGGCGAAGTATATTTCGAGCGTATTTTATTGAAATCAATTAACAATCTTCAATTCCACAATGAATGGCAATCACTTCTTAACTGTGTTAAAATACTGTATTAGTTGAATTCTTTTCTTGAGGAGGATGTGGAAATGGCCAAAATTGTACATTCAATAGTTGTACTTGCCATTCTGGTGATTTTTTCCGGTGCGGCTCGTGCGGAGCTCTACGGACTGGCACATGAGGAAGAGATTATGAGATCCGAGACGAACACACCGAGGATTAACGGCTTCGGGGAAAGCAGCCTGTATTTAATTAATCCCGAAACCGGCGCCGCTACGCTTATAGGACCGACCGGCTTCTTCTTTTGCGCCGGTCTCGATTTTCATCCCCGCACAAATGTGCTTTACGCCGGATGTCAGAGAGAACCCGTTGGGGATGTGCTTATAACAATCGATATAACGACCGGTCAGGGGACAGAGATCGGAGAAATGAATGCTAGTGGTATACTTCGGGACCTGTCGTTCAGAGGGGACGGGACATTATATGGGTATTTCCGGGCAAAAGTCAGCAATTTCCTTGCGAGAATCGATATACACACGGGGGAAGTAACCTTTATCGGAAATTCGGGACTCTCCGGGGAGGGTAACGGCATCGGGTTCGATCAGATTAATGAGCTGTTTCTTGCGCAGACCGATATGATACTATCCCTTTATTTATTGAATCAGTCGTCAGGGCTTGCCAGCCTGGTTACAGACCTCACCCTGCCGCCGCTCGATGAAGGGTTCACTATCATAAATTCCCTGGATTTAAATCCTGAGACAAATGTAATGTTCGGCTCTCTCGACATCGAGCTCTTCGCGTATGAGCATTATCTCGTTACGATAAACACCACGACGGGCGATGTTACGAATATCGGTGAAACAGTCGAAGGGCTGGAGGCGATAGCGTTCCTCAATCCGAGAGTGTCTAATATCCCGACAATGTCGGAGTACGGCATGGCCGCCGTCGGTCTTGCATTATTATCAATCTCAATCTTTGCGTTATACCGCCGCAAGAGGTTTGCAGCGGATTAAGAAACGAACATGGAAACGACATGCCCGCTCCGGCTTTCGAGGGCGGGTGTGTCATTGCTTGCCCCCTTTTCCTGTGGCCTGATTCAATCGGGGTTGTCTCCGTTATTCCCCAGTATTTCATTTAAAATCGGAACAAGCCCGGCGTGGATCCTCTCGGCGAGCAGTTTGTGACCGGGATCTGAGAAATGCCACTGGTCGTTGAAGGTAGTCGCTGTCTCGTTGTCAAAACATTCGGCGGCGTCGATATAATAAATCTCTCTCGTTTTCGCCATTTCCTCGAGCATCTTGCCGATGTGTTTATAAAGGGGGGTGATGACCTTCTCGTAATCCTCATTGCTAAGTTCCATTATTCTCTTTTCGAGGTCGGTCTTGAATTTTTTTCCGCCGGGGAACGGCTGTCTGACGATGATTGCCGGAATCCCGTTACGCTCCGCTATACGCGCCGCGGTCTTCATGTTCAGAATGTAATCGGAGACATCCGAATGCCTCAGCTGCCCTTTGACGGTCAAGTCGTTAAGACCGTTTATGAATACGACCAAGTCGGGCTTTGCATCGAGTCCCTTGCGCACGAAGGAGCTTAAATCGGTATTGCTTGTCGAACCGTAATAGGCAAGAACAGTAATCTTCGCGTCAGGGTATTCATTTTTCAGCATGCCGTACAGTTGTGAGAAGTAGGTGTTCGCTATATCCGAGGCGCCAGCTCCCCAGGCCACGCTTCCGCCGACGATTAAAATGTGAGGGTAGGGGCTGTTACTCTTGTCTATGGTCTGTAAACCGTAGTCGTCCAGCTCTATAATGCCCGGCGCGAACTTCCTGAAATTGCAATCCGATACGGCGCATTTGAGCGGGGTTATCCCCTCGCCCCGTATCCCTTCCCTGGGCCCTCCGGGAGGCACCTCGAGTCCCCGTTCGGTAAAGCTCGCTTCCCAGGCTGTTTCCCTGAGCTTGTATCCGGCCGGGCTGCCGCCCGGTTTAAGGCTGGCTATGTTGTCAGCGACGGAGAACCTTTCCGGGTCGGGCGTGAACCTGCCCGCGAGCTCGATTGCGCCGATGGTTATTAAGACCGCGATCAGCGCGAGTAATAATCTGGGTAAAAGCGGCCGGTAGGGTTTCTTCTCGTTGTCCATTCTTATCGGCGGAAGACACGCTTAAAAGATCTTATCGTTCCCGACGAGGATCTTGGCTTCGAGCGTGGCGAGGGTCTTATTGTCCATATTCCTGATTTCTCCCGAAAGCGCGACCAGCCCGCCGTTCAATTTCGGCTTTTCGTCGAGCTCCTTTACGGTCCACTCCATCGTTATGGTGTCGTTTATAAAGACCGGCGCCGTGAATTTTATAGAAGCCTCGACCGTCGATATGTCCGTATCGTGGAAAGCCTTGCTGTAAACCCCCACCATAAGGCTGAACGTAAGCGCCCCGTGGACTATCCTCGTCCCGAACCTCGAGTTCTTCATATCGGGCTCGTTGGTGTGTAGCGCGTTGTAATCGTTGAAAAGGCCCGCGGCTCTCACGACGTGGGTTTCGGTGACGGTTATCCTTTCCGAGAGCCTGTCTCCGACCTTGAGTTCCTTGAAAGCTCTGCCAATCCTGGGCATATCGTCCTCCGGAAAATGTATCCTATATATAATACATATATATTATATTATTAATTGGTAGTATATTATATATAACTAGGATAATTATATATATCTCCTATCCCTGATTGCTTTACTTAACGTTATTTCGTCGATATACTCGATATCCCCTCCCATCGGGATGCCGTGCGCTATCCTGCTTACGCCTATGCCCATAGGCTTTACAAGTCGGGAGAGATAGAGCGCAGTGGCTTCCCCCTCGACGCTGGGGTTGGTCGCGATGATGATCTCTTTCGTTCGGCCGCCCTCGAGCCTCCTTATCAGCTCCTTTATCCTGAGGTCCTCGGGCCCGACCCCCTCGATCGGAGATATTACCCCGTGCAGTATGTGGTATACGCCCCTGTACTCCCGGCTCCTTTCTATCGCGAGCTGGTCGAGGGGGTCCTCCACGACGCAGATAATGGAATGGTCTCTCTCTTCGTCCCTGCACAATTCGCATGGCGATTCAGTCGCGAAATTAAAGCAGGTCTCGCACAGCACGACCTTGGTCTTGGCGTCGGTAATGGCTTTTGACAGGTTTTCTGCGCTTTCCCGGCTCGATCTGAAAATATGGAACGCGAGCCTGGTCGCGTTCTTTTCGCCTATTCCCGGGAGTTTGGAGAGCTCGTTTATGAGCCTGGCTATGGATTCCGGTATGCCTTTCTGGAGCATGGATTAAATGAGTCCGGGGGGTAATCCCAGACCCCCTGCCAGTTTTGCGACCTCGTCTTTCATCAGATCCTGTCCCCGGCCGAGGGCTTCGTTTACGGCGGCGGTTATGAGGTCCTGGAGCATCTCTATATCGTCGTCCTTGACTATCTCGGGCTCGATTTTGATGGAAACGACCTCGCCTTTCGCCTTCGCGACGACGGTTACCATCCCGCCGCCCGCCGTGGCCTCGACTGTCTTTTCGCCCGCCTCGGCCTGGAGCTTCTCCATCTGTTCTTTCATCTTGTTTGCCTGTTTGAGAAGATTCTTAATATTTCCGCCCCCGAATTTCATCTTGTTACTCCTTTTGTTTGGGTTTTACGCTCACGACCCTTCCCCCGAAGATTTCTATCGCGTCCTTAAGCGCAGGGTCGTTCTGGATTTTCTTTTTATTCTCGCTCCTGTCGTTTTTACCGCTCCCGGCTTCGCCCGCCTCCGCCTGGGTGTCCTCCGCGATTTCTATGACCAGGTCCCGGGAGTAGCACTCTTTCAGATAGTCCCTGAGCTCCACCTGGGTTTCACTTTTCCTGAAATGCGAAGTGTGGAGGGGGTTGCCGAATGTGACCCTGAACGAGTCTCCAGCGACTGAGATATTCTTTGCCTGCTCGAGCCGTGTGCCCATGATGGCGTTTCTCGATTTAATGAACTTGATCACCGAGCCGAGGTCTCCCGGTTCGGGCTTCGGTCTATTCACGTGCGTTTCCACACCCCTCGCAGTCGGAGTAGAAACGGGCGTATCTTCAGCCGCGGTCTCTGTTTTCTGATACTCCCCGCGGGGCTCGTCGAGACGCGCTCTCGGCTCGCCGCCCGTTTTTATCGATCCCGAAAGGTTTTCGAGCCTCTTTATTATGCTCTCTATCGGT
>DATIET010000006.1:0-4112 GCA_035455615.1 Thermodesulfobacteriota bacterium | reverse complement strand
CGATAGCCTCGTCTATTTTGCCCGGGTCCTGGTGATAGATGCCGAATATCTCCCACGCGTTCTCGAGCGTCGGAGCAGTATTACCGTCGGGAGACGTATTTACAGAAGCGCTGCTGCTGTAGACGTTCACTGCAGTGAATAGCTGGACGAGGAATAAAACGGCAAGCACCGGGACTAAATAAATACTGTTCCGCATTATACGGAATAGTATATCAGCGGGGAGAGTCTTTCCCAAAATCCCCGATGTTTTCTATGACCGCGTGGATGAGCTCGATCGTATGCCCGATATCCGATTTATAGGCGAGGCAGCTGGGGCTGTGGAGGTATCTTACAGGCACGGAAACGGACGCTGCGCGCGTGCCCTTTCCCGTGACTTGCATTGCCGTCGCGTTGGTCGAGCCCGCCTTTTTCACCGTTATCTGATAAGGGATGTTTTTACTCTCGGCGGTTTTCATAATGAAGTCGCTGAATGGCCTGTGCGCGACGAGGAACCTGTCCGAGAGTCTGACCTCGGGGCCCTTCCCGGTATTGGCGAGCGTCTTGTGCTCGGATACGCCCGGCACGTCCATGGCCACGGTCCCCTCTAGGGCTATCGCGAAATCGGGCTCTATTGCCGGCACTATTACGTGCGCCCCTCTCAACCCCACCTCCTCCTGACAAGAAGCGGTGAGATAGAGGTCGCAGGAGAGTTCAGGTTTTTTTCTGAGCGCTTCTACCATTACGAATAGGCCCACCCTGTCGTCTATGGCCTTCGAGATGAGCGCGTCTTCAGTTTCTTCGAACGGGTAGCAGTAGGACGCCACGTCCCCGACCCTCACGAGGTCCTTCACCTTTTCCGCGGATAGCCCCAGGTCGACGACGCAGTCCTCCACCTCGGGCGCTTCCTTGTTGTTCGCGTTCCTGCTCACGTGGGGCGGTATGGCCGCGACGGTCCCCGTGACGGGCTTCCTTCCCCACACGGTAATCCTCTGCGCGTAAAATACCCTCGGGTCCATACCGCCGAGAGGGATCACGTGAAGGAACCCTTTGGCGTCGATATGGCTCACCATGAACCCCACTTCGTCCGTATGGGCGTCGATGACGAGCCTAGGCCCCTTTCCGGGTATATGCGCGATAATATTGCCGAGGGCGTCTTCTTTGATCTCGCCCGTGAATTCGGCGAATCTCTCCCATATAATTTCCTTGACAGGCCCTTCGTGCCCTGGCAGCCCGGGCGCTTCGCAAAGTTTCTTAAGTAAATCCAGATCCATAAGGGAAATGATTATAACAAAGCAGGGAAAGAATTCCAGTTTCGGGTTCGAGATAATCCGCAGCCGCATCTTCTTTGTCTTTACAACCTTAACTCCCGATTAACCGGTACTTAACCCTGTCTTTATAAAAATCCCCGAAACTCTCTCCTGCTTCTCGTATCGATTAACAATCAAACAAAGGAGGAAGTGAGAATGTTGAGAATGTATCGACTCATCCAAACCGCTTTAATCTTTTTATTCGTATTGCCGGTTTCAGCTATGGCCGGCATAAGCCTAACCCCGATAGGGACGCACGAAACGGGGGTCTTCGACGACGGCGCGGCTGAAATAGTAGCCTACGACCCTTCGACCGAGACTGTATTCGTAATAAACGCGAACGTATCCGTGGTCGAATTGATCGATATATCGGACCCGGCCAATCCTATCCCGAAATTACCGGTTAGCGCACTGGACGTATCCGGCGACCTTCTGGCTAACGCGGGGTTCGGGAGCGGCGGAGTGAACAGCGTCGACGTCAAGAACGGCATAGTCGCCGTAGCAGCCGAAAACACCGACCCGACTCAGAACGGCTACGTCGTTTTCTACGACACCGCAGGCACCTACCTCGGGTTCGTTACCGTAGGGGTGCTGCCCGATTCGGTGAAGTTTTCGCCCGACGGTAAAGCGCTAGTGGCCGCTAACGAAGGGGAGCCCGTAGAGGACGACGACGGAATGCTCATTGCGAACCCCCCCGGCTCCATAAGCGTAATAAAAATCCCGAGCGGCGTTCCGTCGGCCACTGTTACGACCCTCGGTTTTTCAGCGTTCGACGGCAGGGAAGCGGAGTTTACGAACAAGGGGCTCAGGCTCCAGCAGAATGTGCCGATGTCTCTCGAGCTCGAGCCCGAATTCCCGGCGATATCCCCCGACGGAAAGCAGGCCTTCGTCACGCTGCAGGAGGCAAACGCCTTCGCCGTGGTCGATCTCGCGACGCCCAAAATAGTGGACATACTCCCCCTCGGATGGAAAGACCACAGCACGGGGCAGCCCGGCGTCGATCTCTTTAAATTCGACGAGCTCCCGCTCATAGGCATAGACGCGAACAAGCTCAGGATAAAACTGGGCGGATTCTCCGGCCTCCACTACGACGGTTCTGGAAAGAAAGGAGTGCTCAAATTCCTTACCGTATCCGACAGGGGACCCAACGGCGCAGACGTCGTAAACGGCTCCCGTACGTTCAACCTCCCCAAATATCAGGCTAGGATATTGGTGTTCGAAACAGAGAAGAACGGAGGAGGTCACGGGAGGCATAACGATTTCGGCGGCCACGACGATGAAGAAGTCGAGATAACGAAAACCATACTTCTAACCCGTGCTGACGGGAAGACGCCTATCACCGGCTTACCCAACATACCGGGCTTCGACGAGATACCCGTAGACGCCAAGGGAAACCCGGTCAAATACGACCGCTTCGGAGCGGACCTCGAAGGCATAGTCAGGGACCCAATAGATAAATCTTTCTGGCTCGTGGACGAATACAGACCGGCGATATACCACTTCACGGACAAGGGCAAATTGATAGTGAGGCTCGTTCCGGAAAACACGCACCTCCTCGGGGACGCCGCTTTGAAGCAGGCACAGTTCGGCCCAAACGCAAACAGCCCGGGCTTCTACGGAATGGAGACGCTCCCTGAGGTTTACAGCAAGCGGAGGGTGAACCGCGGGTTCGAAGCTGTCGCGCTCGACCCCGACAAGAGGATACTCTACGCGTTCATACAGTCCCCGCTCGACAACCCGGACAGCTCGGCCAGAAGTTCGCGCGTCCTGAGAATACTGGCTGTCGACGTCGACGAGAGTTCCCCCGATTACCTGAACCCTGTAGCCGAGTATATGTACTTGCTCGAACGGCCCGTGCATACGCCCGACGACGTGGACAAGATAGGCGACGCGGTCTTCACCGGCGAAGACAAGTTCCTTGTCATAGAGAGGGACAGCGCGTTTGTATCGACTGCCAAAAAGTTCGTGTTCGAAATAGACCTTAAAGGGGCTACGAATATCAGGAACCTGCCTCTCGCGGACCTCGCGGCCGGCATGACGCTCGAAAAGCATACGCCCGACGCGCTCATTGATCTCGGGATCAACCCCGTCTTCAAACGGAAGGTGCTCAACCTCCCGTCACTAGGTTATCTCCCGAGCGATAAGGCGGAAGGTATAACTATCCTGCCCGACGGACGCATAGCGGTGATGAACGACAATGATTTCGGTATAGAGGCGTCTGCCGGGTTCAAGCCTGTCCTGGGACTGATAACCTTCAATGAAGGCAACATGCTCGACGCGTCGGACGATGACTCCGCTATCAATATCCAAAACTGGCCTGTGCTGGGCATGTATCAGTCGGACGGTATTGACAAGTACAGCTATAAAGGCGCAACCTATTACGTTACCGCAAACGAAGGGGATACGAGGGACTTCGAATTTTTCTCGGAGGAGGAGAGGGTGAAGGACCTGGACCTCGACCCCGACAAATTCCCGGACGCTTCCACGCTTGACGATGACGAGAACCTGGGAAGGCTCAAGACGACCAATATTATCGGGGACATCGACGGCGACGGCGATAACGACAGGATCTTCAGCTTCGGCGCGAGGTCGTTCTCCATATGGGACTCCTTCGGGAACCTCGTTTACGACTCGAGCGACGACTTCGAGTTCATCACGGCCGACGCATTCCCCACACAGTTCAACTCCGACAACACCGACAACGATTCTTTCGACAGCAGGAGCGACGACAAGGGGCCTGAGCCCGAGGGAGTGGTCGTAGGCAAGATCGGGCAGAAGACGTACGCGTTCATAGGGCTCGAGAGGATAGGCGGGGTGATGGTCTAC
>DATIET010000005.1:0-2152 GCA_035455615.1 Thermodesulfobacteriota bacterium | reverse complement strand
CTAGACCATATGAAGGACGTCGTCGGCGGAAAGCCCGTAGCGATGAACCCTTGATGAAGACCCTGCTCGTCGCACTCGGCATACTCGCCGCGTTTGTGGCGCTGTTCTGGCTCGAATGGTATTACAGGAACTCGGGGAGCGGGAAAGAAGGGGGAGATAGTGCGCCTTCCGGTCCGGATGGGGATGAACCGGATTCCCGATCGGAGCCTGGTTAGAAGCCGGGGCTCCGGCAATCACGGCTTATAGAGGCCCATCTTTGTAGTAATCTCGTCCATGTTGGCATGGGCGGCTTCATTGGCTTTCCTGGTACCTTCCCTGAGCACGTCCCTCACGTAATCGGGCCTCTTCTCGAACTCGCGCCTCTTTTCCCTTATCGGTTCGAGCAGCTCGTTTATGGCCCGGGCGAGCTTCTTCTTCACCTCGACGTCCCCGACGCTGCCCGTCCTGTACCTCTGCTTCAAGTCCTCGACCTCTTCCTTGTTCGTATTGAACGCGTCATGGTATACGAACACCGGGTTGCCTTCGACGGTGCCGGGTATGTCGGCGCGTATGCGCTTGGGGTCTGTGTACATCGTCCTCACGCGGGCTTCGACCTCTTTGGGGTCGTCGGAGAGGTATATGCAGTTGTCGAGGCTCTTCGACATCTTCCTGTTGCCGTCGGTGCCGACGAGACGGGAGGTCTCACTTATGACGGGCTCGGGCTCCTTGAAGAACTCGCCGTAGAGGAAGTTAAAGCGCCTCGCGAGCTCGCGCGTGAGCTCGACGTGGCTAAGCTGGTCCTCGCCCACCGGGACCTTTTCCGCCTTGAACATCAGGATGTCCGCCGCCATGAGGACCGGGTATCCGAGCAAGCCGACCGAGTAATTTTCGCCGACCCCCAGGTCCTGCACCTTTTCCTTGAGCGTTGGAATCCTCTCGGCGCGCGGCACCCCGCAGAACATGGCTAGAATCGCGTAGAGCTCCGTGATGTAGGGTATCTGGGACTGGACGTAGAACGTGGACTTTTCAGGGTCCATGCCTACTGAGAGCCAGTCCATGACCATCTCCAGCGTGTTGCGCTCGACCTCGCCCACCCGGTCGTAATGGGTCGTGAGCATGTGGAGGTCGGCCACGAGGAAATAGCAGTCGTAGTCGTCCTGGAATTTTATGCGGTTTACGAGGGAGCCTACGAGGTGCCCCAGGTGGAGCCTCCCCGTGGGCCTGTCCCCCGTGACCAGAATCGGTTTACCCTTGGACATGAATTCGATACTCCTTCTCTTTTATCCGGCTGATTAAGGGGATTAATATACACAATTTGTGAAAAAAAGTGGCAGATTGCAATCTACCGATGGGTTTTAAGTGACAAAATGCAAAGTGCTAAGAAAAAGACGAGATCCTGAATATTTTGGTTTATTCAAGGAACGACGGTGAAATAATTGCATTGTTGCATTCAACCTATGGCGTCCGGTTCTTGCACACGTTCAGAACCGTAGTTCAGGATGACGTCCTTAATGCAGGATTGCGCGGGCGAGTTGCGCTCGGACGGAATGAGAAACATAATAAGTTCCGGTGAAGGATATAACAGGACGGCGAATCTTCTCGATTGGGCATTCGAACAGGACGCTCGTTGAGCTCGTATCGATACTAAAACACTACAGCGTCGAGGCGCTGGCCGACATAAGGAGCTATCCGCGCTCGAAGCGGAACACGCATTTCGACAGGGAGCCGCTCGAAAGGGAGCTTCCGGCGACGGGCGTTGAATACGTATGGATAAAGGAGCTGGGCGGGATGCGCGGGGGCGGATACGAGGAGCACATGAATACGCCCGAATTCGAGGCGGGGCTCAACGCCCTCATTGCGCTTGCCTCCGGGAAAAAGACGGCGTTCATGTGCGCCGAGCTCGACTGGAGGAGATGTCACAGGGCCTTCGTCTCGCAAGCCCTTCATTCGCGCGGGTGGCACGTAGTGCACATCTACGACGGAAGGGAATCGGAGACCCATTCGGGCCTATTTTGATTCCGGCTGAGGCGATGAGGGAGCGGGCCCCGCTTTCTTCGTCCCCGACGGATCGTATCCGCATACGAAATGCGCAATGTGGCCGCTCACCGAGTTCTCGGGGATCTTGCTCATATTCGTCGCGATGTTCTCCATATAAACCATCTTGCCCAGCGTA
>DATIET010000004.1:0-12905 GCA_035455615.1 Thermodesulfobacteriota bacterium | reverse complement strand
TGGACTACCTTTTTCCCCGCCATAGCGGTACTCGGGATGGGCATGGCGATAACCATCTCGCCTCTCACGACCGCCGTGATGAGCTCTATCGATCTCGAGCACTCGGGTGTCGCCTCCGGAATAAACAATACCGTAGGAAGGATCGCGGGGCTGCTATCGATCGCCATACTGGGGGTATTTGCGCTCTCAGGGTTCAATAACAATCTCGATAAAGAACTGAGGACGCTCAATTTAAGTGAGGAGACTATCGAGATTATAGACTCCCAGCGCATCAAGCTCGCCGCGATAGACATTCCGGAGTCCCTTCCGGAAACGACTAAGAAAGAGATACGCGGTGCGATTTCCGACTCCTTTCTGGGAACTTTCAGGCGCATGATGAAGATTTCAGCCGGCCTCGTATTCCTGGGCGCGTTTACGGCCTGGCTTACTATAGAAAGAATGCGGCCCGGCTAATCCCCTCCTTAAGAATCCTTTCTATTGACCATCCCGTATAACAATATGTTCGTTGTTATTGATATATCCGGTCAACGGCGGCGCGGTGACCGTGTTGATTAGACTTTAAGCGGTCTGTATCCTATAACTATTGCCGGGCTCTGTTAAAATGGATGAGTCCGAGGAGGCGTATATGGCTGAGAAAATGAAGAAGACAGACGAGGAATGGAAGAAAGACCTTACGGAGGAGCAGTATTACGTCACGAGACAGAAGGGCACGGAGAGGCCGTTTACAGGAAAATATCACGACAACAAGGAAAAGGGGATGTACAAGTGCGTCTGCTGCGGCGAGGAGCTTTTCAGCTCCGACACGAAATTCGAATCGGGCACCGGATGGCCGAGCTTCTACAAGCCTGCCGACGACGATATGATCAAAGAGGAGGTCGACAGGAGCCACGGCATGACGAGGACCGAGGTTGTCTGCAGCAAGTGCGGCGCGCACTTGGGCCACGTCTTCCCCGACGGCCCCGGGCCTACCGGACTCCGTTACTGTATTAACTCCTGCGCGCTTGACTTTGAGAAGGGTAAAGACGACAAAGATTGATCCGGTAAACGCCCGGTTGTTTTTCATCGCCCTCAACCGCAGAATCGGGTTTCACGGCAATAGAAGCCGGTTGAAATTCCCCTCTTTTTATAATAGATTGAATCTGTTCGGAAATATCCGCCTGAAAAGAGGGACAAAGGGCCGTTGCGTGCTTGTTCATCAACTAACGGAGGAGAAAGCGTCAGACGTGTGACTCTGACTTCATCCGTATGGCTGGATCTCATTCTGATCGTTTCATTCCTGATCTTCCTGATATCTACAAGTTATTTCCTGAGGGTGTATTACCACGTCACCGTAACTGATATTGAAATTATCTACACTTCTCCGGAGGGAACAGTCAGGGATCTGCGCTCGCCCGCGGTGTTCAAGAAAAACGGGCTGGCGGCATCTTCTCCCGACGAGCTGCTGGAGGATCTCGAGGTGGGAATAAATAAATACATGCAAACTTCGGGGTGGTATTTCAATTATCTCTATAAAATACCCAAAGCGCGTATAGACTGGACTATACGCTACTCATATAATTCTGCCGATTTGGACCGGAAGAAGGTACTCAGCTTCGATCATGACTCAAAATTCTAATCGCGGAACGTCTGTAGTCGTCCTGAGAAATTTTTTATTTACTCCGCTCGATCCGTACTATACAACCATTTTACGAGTAATCCTGTCTGTCGCGGTTTTCGTCGTTTTCTGGAATATCTCGATGCCTTTATCGTTTATCAGGAACTCGCTTTCATTAAACGGGCTCTACACGAATGTTTTCTTTGCGCTGCCGTATACGATTGCCGTACTCATCGTGCTGGTCCTTTTCTGTGTGGGGGTCAGACCGCGAATTTCGGGTTTCCTGCTCTCCGTGCTGTTGCTCCCTTTGATTTTTGTGGATGGTTTTGAGAAGAGCAGACAGGTGATCACATTCTCAATACTGGCATTCTCATTGATTCCAAGCTGTTCTCAATATTGCTTGATCGGTTTCAATAAAAATTATGGAAAAGTGCTGTCCCCTGTCTGGCCCGTCCGACTTATACAGATTCAATTGTCGCTTCTATATTTGGTGAATGCAGCCGCAAAGACGACTCCGAGTTATCTGAGCGGTGAGGTGCTTCAAGGTTTATCTATTATGATGCCGAATTTTTTAATCGATATGTCAAGCGGATACTTTCATCTCGGTCCGTTTCAGATCCCGGTCTATATAGCCGCGATCTCGTCCGTTCTGATAGAATACACGCTTGCAGTCGGATTCTGGTTTAGATCGACGCGCATACCGACGGCGGTGCTGGGAGTGGTTTTTCATGTTTCGTTAATGTACGTCGTCGCTATAGGCAAATTAGATTGGGCGAGCTTGTTTCTATACCCTGCTTTCCTCCTCCCCCTTACTCGGGAACGTTAGTCGTCATCACAATCGCATGAGTCCTGTCACGTTGATATACATCTGCTCTTAATTTATCGAACCGAGTCTATCCACAAGATTACATTCGCCGAAGCCGCCTTTCTTGATTATAAATTCCATGTCGAGAGGGTCATCTTCGCGCCCTTCGTAAGGCGGCACGCGGATACAGAAGCACCCGGCCTCTATAAGCGTTGCGTTCTCCACGATGTATTCGGGAACTACGGACCTCACGAGTGCTTCCTCCGCGGTCAGGGCGATGCCGCTGCTGCCGTTGACGGCCAGGCCGAGTCCACCGAATGCGGAGGAGACGCCGTAGAGGTTGCTGAGCACTCCCGCCAGGTCCGGGTCGACCATGATAAATGCCCCGAGACCAAAAGCGTTTGCAATACTCTCGGTTACGATTTCGCTCGGCGTGTCTGTGAAGTCTTCGGCGAGACAAACGAGCTCGTTCTCGGGCGAGGGTTCATTTGGCGGACACGTGAATTGCCCTCCCAGGTCTTCGACCAGCCTTGCAAATATATTCGGCCACGTCGCCAAGCTCGGCTCGAGCGCGGCAGGTTCGTCCGGTATGCATCTGAAGGCCACAAGGTCCAATTCCTTTTCGCTTTGTCCGACGGGTATGCCGAAAAAGGCGGCAGTCTTTTCGAGGGACACCGGGGGCTCGTAGAATACCGAAGCACCTGTGAAGACCCTTAGGGCGCTCGGACGCCCGAGCTGTGTCGGTACGACGTCCCTAGGCAGGAATGCGATTCTCAGGAAATCATTAGTCTCGCTTATATCCCGTGACCTCTCGACGATCACGGCTGTGGCTTCCCGCCCGGTCTCGGTGCCCGAGCCCTCATCACAGGAGACGCTTAACATATAAAATATGGCGACCATTACGCAAAGAACGCAGTAACGACATTTATCCGACATTCGGGGTCCCTTCGTCAATTAACACCTCCTTCAATAAAGTATTTGTCCGTTATATCATGATTATAATCCCTATCCCCGACGTATGTGTATTGAATGAATTACGGCAATACGGGACGGTGAGTGATTCCCGGATTTATTTTCTATTTATTAGTGTGTAAATGCATCATGAAAGGTTGATTAAGGGGTATAGGTTCGAGACCCGGAATAATTGTTGAGCTCGGGCTCGTTCGGCTCAAAGGATCGAAACGAAACCCAAGCGGGTCGGGTCGTTTCTCTCATTGTCCCTTTGCTATGGTTAATTGGATTATTCGTGCGGGAAATTATAGGCCAGTCTCAGCTCGCGCAGCATGGACATCTTCTTGAATTGATGCGTTTCCATTCGTCTCAATATATTGTCGAGCGCCTTTAGGGCCTCCAGAATGTGAGGGCCCTTGTTCAGCATGACGCATTCGGCGCGGTGTCCCATCGCGGCGTCCGTGATTTCAGCTCTTGTCGGGGAGCCCTGTTTTGCGAGGCTTTCGAGCACCTGTGTAGCCCATATGACGGGTACGTGGGCGGCTTCGCAGAGCCATAATATCTCCTCCTGTACCTCGGCCAGGCGCTCGAACCCCAGCTCGACCGCCAGGTCACCCCTCGCTATCATTACCCCGCAGCCAGGGCTTTTCATCGCCTCGAGCAGCATGGCGGGCAGGTTCTCGAAACCGCGCCGCGTTTCGATCTTGAGGACTATCGGGAGCCTCTCTCTGCCCATGCGCCTCAAGTGGTCTAATAATGATTTTATGTCCTCAGGAGTATTCGCGAACGATAGCGCCGCTATATCGGCGTTCTCCGCTATGAACTCTAAAATCGGTATGTCGTTCGGGGTGAGCGCAGGCAGGTCGAGCTTGCTGCCGGGAAGGTTTATCCCTTTGTCGGAGGAGAGCCTGGCCGCAGCCGAGCTCGTGTGCGTGATGCGGACCTGGATCCCTTCGGCATTACTCCCTTCCGCTACGCCTCCTATTTTCCCGTCATCGAACCATACGGGCTCCCCCGCTTTAACGTCATCGAGTATCTCGGTTATCGTGCAGCCGATCGCCGCGGGCGATATCCGATTGCCGGTATCGTCGTACAGAGCGGGGCGGCCGGGGGTCAAGTCCCGTGTGAGCGTAATCGTGTCCCCTTCCCGGAGAGTTATGTGGTTCTCCCCGGGAGCGAAGCTGCATACTTTGACGCCGTGTTTCCGGGATTTGCCGTATTTCCTCAAGCGGAGAAGCGTGTCCGGTGTGACATAGGCCGTTTTTACGGCCTCGGCCCTGAACCCTCCCTCGGTTTGCTCCGTGATCGTCATCGAGCGCCTCGCCCCCCGCCCGTCGACGAACCTGATTTCATCGCCGATTGAAAGTTCACGGAGCCATTCCTCCGGTACGGGCAAAACCGCGCCGTACGCAGTTGAGAATGTATGCTCTGTCCCCTCGGCGGCGAGCAGTATATTCGCGGGTTTTATTACATTGCCGTACGCGTCCCTTTGCGGGCGGTATTTAATAACCGAGGGCCCTGGACAGACAGGACCGGTGCGGAGCTTGGGTCCGGGTATATCCATAATCACCATGCATGGTTTCCCGGTCTCCTCCTTCGCCCGGCGGAGGTTGCCGATCATACGGGACCATTCCTCCCGGTCGTCGTGAGCGCAATTGATACGCATACAATCCATGCCGTTATTGAGGAGTCCGAGCACGAGTCCGTAATCGTTGGCGGCTTCGCTCGGCATCGTCACCATTATATGGACGTTCCGTCCCTCGGGCGCCGGGCCCAGAAGCGTCTTCGTGTGCTCGTCAAGCAATTGCCTCGCGGACTTGAAATCGAGTCTGTCCGTATCGCCACCTGTAATCTGAACCGGGGGATCTGCGAGCCTGGATAAAGTAAGCAGTACCGCGTCTATCGTTGCCAGGACGTGCGATTCGGAGCGGCCGAGCGACGAAAGGCCGAGCTCGGCTAATTCGGACTGAAGCGCCCTCAGGTCGTGGCGCCTGAACGCCAGGTAGTGGAGAAGATTTTTGGCGCTCTCTTTGTATGCGGGGTCGAGGTCGCCGATAGAGTCCTTTAATTGCCCGGAGAAGCAGAGCATCTCCTCGCGGATACCGCTCAGCTGCTTGATCAAACGAAGTAGCTCCTTTTGTGATTTACCGAGATTATTTTCAGGCGCGACGTCTATTTCCGGAGCCTTATCGTGCTTGTTTCGAGATTCCATGCCATCACCTTGACTACAATGAAGAGTATAAATCATAGTATCGGAGGAATATTAATTTTCCGTGAAGGACGTGGTTAAACTTTAGTGATAAGGAACGGATTTGTAGGGGGGGCCGGCGGGCGGAACCGGACCGCCGGCACGGGCGTTATGAGAGCCCTGCTCTGTCTATTTTTTTATAATCTCTCGATTTCATCTATGGAGCGTTGTTTTTCCGCCTCGCTCAGAAATGAGGCGGTGAAGCTGTTCACGGCGGCCTGAGTAAGCTGCTCCCGTGTTAGGCCGAGGGCTTCCTGAAGAGCCCTGTAATTCTCCTCGATGTAACCCCCGAAATATGCGGGGTCATCGGAATTGATGGTGACGCATAGACCGCGCTCGAGTAAGTACTTGAAATTGTGGTCGCTCATCTTGTCGAAGATGCGCAGCTTGACGTTCGATATTGGGCAGACGGTGATAGGTGTTTGGGTCTCGATCAGGTACCGCATCAGGTTTTCATCCTGCTGACATTTATCACCGTGATCGATACGCGACACCTTGAGTACATCGAGCGCCTCCCATATGTATTCGGGGGGACCTTCTTCCCCGGCATGAGCGACTGTGAGGAAGCCATGCCTGCGCGCGAGATCGAAGACCTCTCTGAACTTGCCCGGCGGATTGCCGATCTCCGCAGAATCGAGACCCACGGCTATGATGCGGTCCTTATGCGGCAGCGCCTGCTTGAGCGTTTGCATTGCCGACCCGGCGCTCAAATCGCGGAGCAAGCAGAGTATAAGCCCGGAGCTGATACCCAGCTCCCGCCTCCCGTCCTCAAGAGCGCCGGTGATGCCGTCCAGGACTGTATCGAAAGGGACGCCGCGCCCTGTGTGTGCCTGGGGATCGAAAAAAATCTCAGCGTGGCGGACATTCTGGGAGAAAGCCTTCATTAAATAAGCCCGGGTGAGGTCGTAGAAATCCTGCCCGCGGAGGAGCACTTTCGTGCACTGATAATATGTGTCGAGAAAATCCTGCAGACTCCTGAAGTGATAAGCCTTGCGCGCGTCGTCGATAGATGCGTAAGGGAGCTTTACCGAGTTCCTTTCCGCAAGCTCGAACAGGAGCTCGGGCTCGAGGGTACCTTCGATATGCAGATGGAGCTCCGCCTTCGGCAGGTTGTGTATATATGTGTTTAAATCGTCCGCCACTCGCTCCCCCTTCGTCATCGCGTGTTTTAAGTATATATGCGGACTTTAATCAACCGCCATTCACTGCGAAATATATGTGAGGACAAGATGGTGGTGCGGAGAGACTCGGCTTATTTGAATAACTGTGGTGGCGACGGGTGGAATCGAACCACCGACACGGGCCTTATGAGAGCCCTGCTCTGCCCCTGAGCTACGTCGCCCTGTTGTGAGATAGAATGACTTTTGTCGAAATCGGGTCCTGTTCCGGTGAAATGAGCCCCCGGCAAGCTCAAACCAAAGTGGAGAATATATCACGGGTCGATTAACTTTCAAGGTTTACGGACATTCACGGCCGCTTAAGCCGTATAAATGCCTCATTTAAATAACCGATATCCGGGAGAAATCTTTCCTGCCCGGCAGGATTGTCCACGCTAAATTGTTATGTTCTGATAGGGTATTACGACTATTTTTTACTCCCGCAAAATATCCCCTTGACATCTTAAGTAAAATACTTTATTTTTATTACTAATCTTAAACGCAAGGCTTAACAAGTCATCCTCCATCCTCCTTTAAAAGGGAATGCCCGCGACTAGGTCCGGGCATTCCCTTTTGTTTTATTAAGCATTGTTTACATTTATTCCTGTCCTGTAATAATCCTGACTGCCGATCACGTCTATTCGCTCGTTTCGCCCGGTACTTTTTTTCATGCGCGGCGCCTGAATAACGGGTAATATATTTTACGTTTTCGGATGTCATACCCCGCTTAATAAATCAGATCGATATGAAACGGAAAAAGATACTGATCGCTTCTGTTACCGTGTTGTCCCTCGTGCTCATAGTGTGGGCGGTAATCCTGTATCAGATATTCACGATCAAGAGCAAGTCCAGCTTCTACGGCAGCTCTTACGACATGAAAGCGCCCGACTTCACGCTCACCGATCAGGACGGTGAGAAGGTGACGCTCGGTGATTTCAAGGGGAAAGCCGTGTTCATGTTTTTCGGATATACGCACTGCCCGGATATTTGCCCGGTCACGTTATCGACCTTAAACAGCGTTACCAATGAGCTCGGGAGTGACAGGGACAAGGTGCAGGTCCTTTTCGTGACGGTGGACCCCGAAAGAGACACACAGGCGGAGCTGAAGAAGTACGTTACTTTTTTTAACAAAGATTTTATCGGGCTCACCGGCACGCCCGAAGAGATAAAAAATGTCTCAGACTCCTATCATGCGTTCTACATGAAAGAAGAAACGGGTTCGGAATCGGGATACCTGATGGGCCATACATCGTCCGTGTATCTGATAAACCCCGACGGCCGGATAGTTTTGAGATACCCTCAGAGCAAGATGGACCCCAAGGAAATAGCGAAAGATATTGAAAGGATTCTATGAACCGGCGCCGACGGATTCGTAGAGGAGGGTTAGTGCTCTTTCGCTCTAATTTGCGGGTGTTCAAGCTCGATAGTCTCTGAAGCGGTCTTCTTCGATTCGATTGCGCCGGGTTCCGGTATGTATTGCTCGGCGTGCTCGCTCATCCCGCACCTGCCGTTATAAATGCCGCCTTCCTCGATTACGAGCCTGTCTATGAATATGTCCCCGGTTACGACGCCGCTGCTTTTTATTTCGAGTCTCTCCGAATCGATAATGCCCTCGATCCTTCCGTAGACTATGACTTCGGAAGCCTTGACCTCTCCCAGTATCGCCCCGCGCTCACCTACGATTAATGTATTTTCCCCCGATATTTTCCCCTTGAGCTTTCCGTCAATCCTGGTCGAGGAGGAGGTTGAGATGTGCCCTTCGAAAACGCACTCTTCACCGATCGACGTGGTGAAATGGCTGGTTTCAGGCTTTACCGGCTTTACGCTTTTTTTCTTGTCGAACATGCCCATGGTTATTTCAGCGATAGAAAATTGGAAGGGTTAACCCTCGTGCCGTCTTTTATTACTTCGTAATGCAGGTGCGTACCGGTGGACCTCCCGGTATTCCCCGCCTGACCTATCACTTCCCCCACTTTTATTTTCTGTCCTTCTTCCACGGTGATTTTCGAGAGGTGTCCGTAAATGGTCTCGAACCCTTCTTCGTGCTGAAGCACGATAGTCTTCCCGTAGCTTCCCTGCCATCCCGTCTTTTTCACGGTGCCGTCCGCGGTTGCAACCACGTCGTCTCCGAACTTCGCATCGATGTCCACACCCGAATGGAAACCGACCCTCGAGCGGAAGGGGTCTTTCCTGTAGCCGAATCCCGAATTTATTTTTCCTTCGAGCGGTGTTCCTACCGGCAGGTTCTTCATGGTGTTAAATAGTTCCTCGATGTCCTTCTGCATAAAGTCGACATAAGAAATGCTAAGTCTGTCGGCTGGGATGAATTCACCGCCCACTGCCAGGTCTTTCCTGATGCCTTTCTTGTCGAGCATCTCCTGCATTTCAAGGAGCTTGTTTTCGATGTCTTTCATCCTGCCCCTGAGGTTAACTTCGGTAGACTTGTTTGCCATCAAATCCTGACTCAGCGTATCGATGGTATTGGCGAGGTGCTTTACGGACCTCGTCTTTGATTCCGAAGCCTTGTAGAAGGTGTAAGTAGATGCGAATGAAACCAGTGATACGACGGTAAAGAATACAAAAGTGAAAGATACTATTTTTAGATGTGAGATTTTTAAGTTAAGCGCCTTGGGACCTTTACTGCCTGGAGTAATAAGCATTATAGTAAGGTGGTCCTTATCCATATCCCTCTCCTCTGGAACTGTCAGGCAACCAGACCCTTGGGTTACCAGGCACAGAATGTGTCAATCCGTTACGGATTTACAGGATTCCAATCATACATATATTCCCCGGCAAATTCAACCCCGTATTTAATTTCTTTTATAACTTTGAAAAACGCTGTTCTCATGGCGGGTTAGACTTGTTGCCGATACTATGGGCAAGGCGAGCCGCATTCGGACGATTATGGTTTCCTGTGCTTGCGGCTAAAGATGATAGTGGATAATATGGTAATATTTATCTCGGATCGCGGGCCGCTCGAAATTGTAAAAAGGATTTTTAGTTATAGAAATATCCGAAATAATCAGCATGGGAATATTTTTTTAAGCAGCCAGGGGAGAGGGATATGGGAAAGGTTATATGTGTGGCGAATCAGAAAGGCGGGGTAGGTAAGACTACTACGGTCATAAACCTCGCCGCGTCTCTCGCGGCCGCGCAAAAAAAGACCTTGTTCATCGATTTCGACCCTCAAGCCAATGCGACGAGCGGTGTCGGAATCAATAAGGATGAAATCGAAAAGACCATCTACGATGCGATCATCGGGGACGTGAACATAAGGGATATAACGATTGAAATCGAGCCCGAATCCCTCAAGGGGTATTTGACTGTGGTCCCTGCGAGCCCCGACCTCACGGGGGCCGAAGTAGAGCTGATACATTTCGAGAACAGGGAATGGAAGTTGAAGGAGGCGATAAGCGACATCACCAGCGAGTACGACTATATTTTTATTGACTGTCCCCCTTCGCTTAGTCTCCTTACGGTGAACGCGCTCACGGCCGCGGATTCCGTCCTCGTGCCCGTGCAGTGTGAATACTACGCGCTCGAAGGGCTCGGCCAGCTGAAACGCACGATATCGCTGATACGCCAAAGGATCAATCCCGAACTCAGGGTCGAGGGCTATCTGCTCACCATGTTCGATTCGAGGAATAAGATCTGCCACGTCGTGGCGAACGAGCTCAAGACTTATTTCAGCGAAGAGGTATTCGAAACCATTATCTACAGGAACGTGCGGCTCGCCGAATCCCCGAGCCACGGCAAACCGATTTTGCTCTACGATGTAAAATCGATCGGGGCACAGACCTATATCTCGCTTGCTCAGGAAATAATCGCAAGGAACGGAGGGGATGCAATTGAAAAAAGCTACGCTGGGTAGAGGCCTCGATGCCCTGTTGCCGAGAGAGAACAGAGAGCAGGGGCTTACGCTCGTCAGCATCAACGAGATCAGGCCCAATTCGCGTCAGCCGAGGAAAGATTTCGACGATGACACCATTGCCGAGCTCACGGCTTCTATTAAGGAGAAAGGCATCATTCAGCCGATAGTCGTGCGCCAGGCAGGGAACGGGTATGAGATAATCGCGGGCGAAAGAAGGTGGAGGGCGGCACAGAGGGCCGGTATCGTAAAGGTCCCTGTAGTAGTCAAGAACGCAACGGATATGGAGGCTCTCGAGCTCGCGCTCATAGAGAACCTTCAGAGGGAGGACCTGAACCCTATCGAAGAGGCTTCCGGATACCAGAATCTAATAGAAGTCTACGGGCTCACGCATGAAGAGGTGTCCTTGCAGATAGGCAAAGACAGGTCGACGATTACAAACCAGCTCCGGCTGCTGAAGCTCACGGATGATGCGAAGCGCGCGCTTATCGCGGGGGAAATAACAGCGGGGCATGCGCGTGCGCTGCTCGGCATCGAGTCGCTTTCTGATGCGAACCTCGTACTTCAGGTCATACGGAAGAAAAAGCTCTCGGTAAGAACGACCGAAAGCCTTATCCGGAGCATGTCGAGGGAAAAGCGGTCAGGGGTAAAGCCTGCGGGCGCGGACCCGTATCTCGAAAGGATCGCAGACGACCTGAAGGGGGCTCTCAGCACGCAGGTCAGAATTATATATAATAAAGGCAAGGGCAGGATCGAGATAGATTATTATTCCGACGACGAGCTCGAGAGGCTCCTGTCGGCTCTCCTGGGAAATAAATAAAACATGTATCGAACGGAATTCATATGAAGGAATTTAAAGTCAAAGTGGAAGTGAGGCTGAAGCCGGTAGTTCTCGACCCACAGGGGAAGTCGGTGCTTTCTGCGCTTATGAACCTCGGATTCGAAGGGGTACACGACGCCAGGGTGGGGAAGCTCATAGAGCTCAGGATATGGGACGGGAGCGCGGAGAGCGTGAGGAAGCAGGTCAATGAGATGTGCAGGAAGCTTCTCTCGAACCCCGTGATAGAGGACTTCGTCGTAAATATCGAGGAATAGCATGTATAAATTCGGCGTTATCGTGTTCCCGGGATCCAATTGCGATCACGACAGCTACCACGTAATCAAGCACGTGATGGGGCAGAGCTGCGAGTTCGTATGGCACGAGGACGCGAACCTCGGCAGGTTCGACTGCATAATTATTCCAGGCGGCTTTTCATACGGCGATTATCTGAGGACTGGCGCCATAGCGAGCCTGTCCCCGATTATGGACTCCGTTGAAAAATTCGCATCGCGGGGCGGGCCGGTCCTCGGGACCTGCAACGGGTTTCAGATACTGGTCGAGGCGGGCCTCCTTCCGGGCGTGCTGATCAGAAACTCCTCGCTCATGTTCGTATGCAGGTGGGTCAACATAAGGGTGGAGAATAATAAAACCGCATTCACCCGGAACCTGAAAGATGGGGACGTGCTCAGAATCCCCGTCGCTCACGGCGAAGGGAGTTATTACTGCACCGGGGACGTTCTAAAATCGCTCGAGGAAAATTCGCAGGTCGTATTCAGGTATTGCGACGGTGACGGGAACGTGACCGAGGAGTCCAATCCGAACGGATCTATCGGGAACATCGCGGGAATATGCAACAAAGACGGGAACGTGCTCGGAATGATGCCCCACCCGGAAAGATGCTCCGAGAGCGTACTCGGGGGCGCCGACGGAAAATTTATATTCGAGTCCGTAATCACCTGGCTCGGTCTCGGTAAAAAGACGAAAAGCAAGGCGTAAAAGGCGGAAGGACTTGAATTATGACTAAGATACTATTACTCGTATTGATTATAATGATCGCTTTCTGGCTCGGGAAAATGTTTGCCGAGGGGAAACGGAAGAACCTGTCAAAGAGGAATTATGAACCTGACGACCCGGTCATAGATATAAAAGCGGAGGACAAGTGACTACGTGCTGTCCGGATTTGAGCGAATAGGGCCTCCGAAGAAATCCAAAGAGACACGGATTAATGAGCAGCCTTTCAAGCGGAGCGGGTTTGTGCAGACTATACCCATGTGGTACTCTTTTGAATACAATTATTTAAATTTTAAAGGGGGATAGTGCGGGAGGTTCGTGAGAAATGGAGACTCGGAAAGTCGATACACAGATAGATATTACCAAAGAGATTTGCCCGATGACGTACGTGAAAACCAAGCTCAAGCTTGAAACCATGTCCTCGGGCCAGGTGCTCGAAGTCATACTCAGG
>DATIET010000003.1:0-6048 GCA_035455615.1 Thermodesulfobacteriota bacterium | reverse complement strand
AACTTTCCGCTAGCATACTCAACTCAGCGCAAGTGCTTAATATGGCTCTCGCAACCCGAAGGTCGGAGGTTCAAATCCTCCCCCCGCTGCCGATGACACCGGATTTAAATATACAGCAAGCAGCTCCCCCACTTTATCAGGTTTGAAATCACAGCAATGCCCGGCTTTTTTTCAGAGATTCAGGCAGGTAGAATTATTTTTACTTCTAATTCGATGGAGGGTTGGGAGATAAGTTAATTGAAGCTCAGTAAACAGATCAGACTAGGGTTCGGCCTCATGCTGATTCTTATGATTATTATAGGGGGTCTGTTTATATACAACGTCTACAGGCTGAACGAAGCGGCTTCGAATCTTGAAGGGCGCTATTCCACTCTCTATAAATTGTTCTCGAACCCGGAGAATAAGATAGAGTCTGACCCGGGATTTGGTAAAGAGATAGTCGACCGGGCGGTAGCACTGGTCGAGGATCAGCTCAAATACAATTACAGGTATGTATTGATCATTGTCGGCGTATCCCTCGTTTTCGCCGGAATAATAGCGATACTATTTCCGGCCAAGATCACAAAACCCATAGAGCGTCTGATAAACGCGACAAAGACCGTGAAGAAGGGGGATTACTCCTACAGGATCAAGAGCGTGGGGGAAGCCGACGAGATCTCCATACTCGCGGGCTCGTTCAACGAAATGCTGCAGAACATAGAAGACACGCACAGGAGCAACATCGAACTGCTTGAGCAAACAAAGAGGTTCAATGAGACTTTGTATGAGAAGGTTCAGGAGGCGACTCAGGCGATAAGGGAGCAGCAGAATGAGCTTGTACGAGCGTATTCCGGGACACTCGAAGCCATGATACTCGCGCTCGACCTGAGGGAGCATGAAACGGGTCATCACTCATACAGGGTCACCGAGTACGCGGTCAATCTCGGAAAACATGCGAAGCTGACCGATGAAGAGTTGTCGGTGATGGCCAAAGGGGCACTCCTCCACGATATCGGGAAGATCGGCATCCCCGACCATATCTTGCTCAAACCGGACAAGCTCACCGATGAAGAATGGGAACTGATGAGGAAGCATGCGGAATTTGGCTATAAGATGCTTAAGAACATAGATTTTCTGGATGAGTCGGCTACGATAGTGCATACTCATCATGAGAGATACGACGGACAAGGGTATCCGGCGGGGATATCGAAGGATGATATACCGCTCGGTGCGAGGATATTTTCTGTAGTGGATGCCCTCGACGCTATGACTTCCAGAAGAAGTTACAGGCAGGCTCTTCCATTCGAGGATGCCGTGCAGAGGATAACCGAGGCTTCAGGCTCCCAGTTCGATCCCCGAGTGGTCGATATATTTGTAGAAATCCCTGTCGATGAATGGAAAAACATCAAGAACCGGATAGCAGATTCGGGTTCGGAATACCTGAAGCAACTTATGCTCGAGCTCAGTAGATATCAAGTTTGAGTCCACAAATACTCAACACAGCACAAGCGCTGAATATGGCCCTCATAACCCAAACGTCGGAGGTTCAAATCTTCCTCCCGCTGCCAAAAAAATCAACGATTTAAGCTCTACCACTTGCACATAGCCAAGTGCGGGTTAATTTATTACTAAAGTGAAACAGGCGGAATCATTTTTTCGCGGCAAGGCATCATATAGTTTATAACGGGAAATTGTCATCCCCATCACACCGGTTCCCGGTGTTATCGGTTAGCGGCGGAATCCGGCGGGTCGCGGTAAATCTAGGATTTTCTTGACACCTCCGGGGGCGGCTGGTAAGGTGTAAGTAAGTACTTACTTATTTTACTTGCGGTCGGCCGAATTTACCTGTAGATGACGCATGTAAGAGATAATGCGGACGTCGGATCAAGATGCGAGGGTATCTATAAGATGAAGATAAATGTTGAACACACCGTTTTACTCTTACTCATTATCGCGGCCCCTGCCTTTCTGCTTGTCGGATGCGAGGGACAGCAGCCTCAGGCGCCCCCGCCGCCCAATGTTACGGTGAGCAAGCCCGTAATCGAGGAAGTGATGGAGTGGGACGAATATACCGGGCGGCTCGAAGCAGTCGATACGGTGGACGTGAGGGCGCGCGTAAGCGGCTATCTCGAATCCATACATTTTAAGGACGGCCAGACGGTGAAAGAGGGCGACCTGCTCTTCGTAATCGACCCGAGGCCGTACCAGGCGGAGCTCGACCGCGCCCGTGCCGAGCTCAGGCTCGCCCAGGCCCGTCTCTCACTTGCCGAGAACGATCTCAAACGCGCGAAGCACCTCCTGAGCGCGCGGGCGATATCGGAAGAAGAGGCCGACACGAGGGCTTCTGACGAGCAGGTGGCGCAGGCAACTGTAGAGCAGGCGCAGGCCGACGTTAACGCCGCCAAGCTAAACGTCGAGTTCACTCAGGTGAGGGCTCCGATATCCGGTCTCATCAGCAGGAAAAACGTCACTGAAGGGAACCTTATCAATGGCGGTACGGGCGGCACGCTACTCACCACCATAGTTTCGCTCGACCCGATCTACTGCTACTTCGAGGCCGACGAGCAGTCCTATCTCAGATACACCAACCTCGAGCAGGAGGGGATGAAGCCCGACTCCAGGACCGGGGAGAACCCGGCCTACATGGAACTCTCTAACGAGACCGGTTACCCGCACAAAGGCTACATCGATTTCATAGACAACAGGCTCGACCCGAATACGGGGACTATCAGGGGCAGGGGGGTGTTCCCCAACCCGGACAACAAGCTCACGCCGGGACTCTTCGCCAGGATGAAGATCACGGGCAGCGGGCAGTACAAGGCCGTCCTCGTGCCCGACGAAGCGGTCGGCAGCGACCAGTCACAGAAGTTTGTCCTGGTAGTCAACCCCGAAGACACGGTCGAATACCGCCAGGTCACTCTCGGGCCCAGGGTGAACGGGTTGAGGGTGGTAAGAAAGGGCGTGGGCCCGGAGGACCGGATTATAGTCAACGGGCTTCAGAGGGCCATGCCCGGAATGAAGGTAAGCCCCGTCGAAGAAGAGATAGCCGTCAAGGACAAGAATTTCCTCATGCCCGGAATCCGCACACAAGCGCCGGAAAGCAAGACTGGAGGGTAATATGATCTCCCGGTTTTTCGTAGACAGGCCGATATTCGCCACTGTGCTCTCGGTCCTGATAGTAATTGTGGGTCTGATCGCCTACTTCACTCTGCCCGTAAGCCAGTACCCGGAGGTTACTCCGCCCACGATAGTCGTGCGCACGAGCTACCCGGGCGCTAACCCCGAGGTCATCGCGGATACCGTAGCCACGCCGCTCGAGCAGGAGATAAACGGCGTCGAGGACATGCTCTATATGTCCTCCCAGTCGACGAGCGACGGCCAGATGCAGCTCACAATAACGTTCGCGCTCGGGACGGATATAGACAAAGCGCAGGTGCTCGTGGAGAACCGCGTGGCGGTCGCCGAGCCGAGGCTGCCTGAAGAGGTCAGGCGTATCGGCGTCACAGTCAGGAAAAGCTCTCCCGATATGCTGCTCGTAGTCCACCTCGTCTCGCCCGATAACACCTACGACCAGCTCTATATAAGCAACTACGCGCTGATAAGGGTTTACGACGTTCTTACCCGCATAAAAGGCGTGGGTAACGTTACGGTGTTCGGGGCGCGCGAATACAGCATGAGGGTATGGCTCGACCCCGAGAAGCTATACTCTATGGGGCTCACGGTGAGTGACGTCGTGCAGTCGCTGAGGGAGCAGAACGTAGAGGTCGCGGCGGGCGTCATAGGACAGCCTCCTGTTCCCCAGGGCAACGCGTACCAGCTCTCCGTCAATACTCTGGGGAGACTCGTCGAGGCCGACCAGTTCGCCGACGTGGTCATCAGGACGGGCGAGGGCGGGCGTATAACCCGCATAAAGGACGTGGCGCGCGTAGAGCTCGGAGCGAGGGACTACGGCGTCAACAGCTACCTCGACGGAAAGCCCGCTCAGGCTATCGGCATATTCCAGCTACCCGGGTCTAACGCGCTCGCCACCGCGCAGGACATCGAGAAGACGATGGCCCGGATCAGCAAGGACTTCCCCAAGGGGCTCGAATACAGGATCGTCTACAACCCGACGATATTCGTACAGCAATCTATAAGCGAGGTGTATCACACTCTCTTCGTTGCGTTCATGCTCGTTTTCATAGTCGTCATCATCTTCCTGCAGGACTGGAAGGCCGCGCTCCTGCCGATGATAGACGCAATAGTCTCGCTCGTCGGCACGTTCGCCGTAATGTCGGCCTTCGGATTCTCGCTCAACAACCTCTCTATGTTCGGCCTCGTGCTTGCGATAGGTATCGTGGTCGACGACTCGATCGTCGTCGTCGAGAACATCAAGCGCTGGATGTCGAAAGGACTCGAGCCCAGGGACGCCACCTTAAAAGCAATGGCCGAGATCACAGGCCCCGTGCTCGCGATCACACTCGTACTTAGCTCGGTATTCATACCTACAGCGTTCCTCCCCGGCATAAGCGGACAGTTTTACAAGCAGTTCGCGCTTACAATTGCGGTATCGACCATCCTGTCCGCCGTAAACGCGCTTACCCTCGCACCCGCGAGGGCGGTGCAGCTCATCAAGCCGGACAGCGAGGCCGAAAAGCAGGAGCCGCTGCCGCGCGTGGGTATAGCCGCAATTGTCGGCTTCGCGGTATATTCGTTGCTGACAGGCTCTATTGCATCTTTTCTTGGAATACATATTCCCGGAAACGGTTACGACCCCGCGGCAACTTCTGAAAGTACCGCGGCCCTCTGGGCGGTTCGCATAGTGCTGTTCGCCGCCGGCTGCGCCCTCGGGTGGTTCGTGGGGCCTTACGTAAACCTGGCCCTTAAGAAGGTGTTCGGCGCATTCAACCGCTCCTTCGAGCGCGCGTCAAACTTTTACGGCGGCTCCGTCAACAGGCTCTTACGCTTCAGCACCATTGCCATAATTGTCTATTGCGGTCTCATCGGACTCACGTATCTCGGCTTCACGAGGGTGCCTTCAGGGTTCATTCCCGCTCAGGACCAGGGGTATCTCATCGTGGACGTCGCGCTTCCGGACGGCGCTTCCCTCGAGAGGACTGACGCCGTCATCGCCCGCGTGACAAATATCATCCTCGATACGCCTGGCATCGCCTATGCGGTAGGGTTTGCGGGCTTCTCGGGGTCCACGTTCTCGAACAGCTCGGACGCGGGCGTCATATTCACCCCGCTCGACCCGTTCGACGAGCGGGCCAGGAACGGCCCCACGCTCGATCAGATAATAGCCGACTTGAGCCAGAGGCTCTCCGTTATACAGGAAGCGAGATTGATAGTTATCTCACCCCCGCCGGTCAGGGGACTGGGTACGGCGGGCGGGTTCAAGATGATGGTCCAGGACCGCTCCGGCGTGGGATTAAAGGAGCTCGAGAAGGCGTCCTACGCATTGATCGGGGCCGCGAACCAGGAGCCGGGCCTGACGAGGGTGTACACCACATTCAGTACGAAGACGCCCCAGATATACGCCGAGGTCGACAGGACCAAGGCAAAGAAGCTCGACGTCCCGCTCACCAATATCTTCGACACGCTTCAGGTGTATCTGGGCTCGGTATACGTGAACGACCTCAACCTCTTCGGCCGTGTGTACCGCGTCACGGCACAGTCGGAAGGGGGCTTCCGTCAGCAGCCCGAGGACATCGCGAAGCTAAGGACGCGGAGCGCGAACGGGAACGTAGTCCCTCTGGGCTCGGTCGTCGATATAATCAGCGAAACGGGGCCCGACCGCGTCGTGCGCTACAACCTTTTCCCCGCGATCGAGGTGAACGGCGACACGCTGCCGGGGTTCAGCTCCGGGCAGGCCATATCCGCGATGGAGAAGCTCGCCGGGCGGATACTGCCCGCGGGAGTGGGATTCGAATGGACCGACCTCGCTTATCAGCAGGTAACGGCCGGAAACACGGCGGTCTTCATATTCCCGCTCTGCGTGCTGTTCGTATTCCTCATATTGTCCTCGCTCTATGAGAGCTGGTCGCTGCCTCTGGCAATCATACTCATCGTGCCTATGTGTCTTCTGTC
>DATIET010000002.1:0-7841 GCA_035455615.1 Thermodesulfobacteriota bacterium | reverse complement strand
CTCGGCATAGACATTCCGTCCAAATAATTAAACCCGATGACTATCATGAGATCCCGCTATTTCGTAGCGAGAAATCGCCGGAAGCGAAATTCCGCTAGGGGATGTATGTAGTTCATAGTTTCATAACTCTCTGCAATCACTAACGATTGTCAAGCTGTCGTATCTTGGCACGCCCGTTGCACTTATCTCAAGGCAAATAAACCAAACGGAGGTAATTGCAATGAAGAAGTTAATCGCAGTCACAGCATTAGGGTTATCACTCGGTTTTTCGGCTCTTTCATCCGCTTCCGACTACATGGAGCTCTACACGAGCGGTCCGGCGGTCAGCGAAGTGAATAGCGGGACGAAGGGCGGGGTAGTGGAGACGAGCCCGATGAGCTTCTACCTGAGCCCGGTCAAGACACGCGGCAACGAAATCTTGACCACGGTTGAGGAGACGAGCGATGAGGATACTCTTCTCGTGTTCGGCGTCAGGATTTAACGGTACGATAAAGGGGAGGGAGTCAAATACGAATAAGGCTCCCGACCCCTGTGTGAAAAAATCAATTCAAAGGAGAGAATCATGAGCGTAATACCAAACATAGATACGATCAAAACAAGAATGAGGGACGCGTGGAACGCCGGGGACTACGGCAAGTTCGCGACCTATATGGAGCCCGGGGCGTTTGAGATACTGAAAGGATGGAATATACAGCCCGGCTGCAGCTTACTGGACGTAGCCTGTGGAGCGGGACAGATTTCGATCCTTGCTTCCAGGGCGGGTGTGGATGTAACGGGCGTCGACATCGCGCCCAATACAATCGCCTCTGCGCGGGCGCGTGCGGCGAGGGAAGGGCTCGACGCCAGGTTCGACGAAGGGGACGCCGAGAGCCTCCCTTATAAGGACGGGTCTTTCGACGTCGTAACCACACTCGTGGGCGCCATGTTCGCCCCGCAGCCCGAGAAAGTGGCCCGGGAATTCGTAAGGGTATGCAAGCCGGGCGGCAGGATGCTGATGGTCAACTGGACACCCGAGGGATTCGTCGGGCAGATGTTCAAGACACTCAGCAGATACGTCCCGCCGCCGTCCGATGTTCCCCCTCCGGTCCTCTGGGGTAACGAAGAGATAGTTAAGGAGCGTTTCGGGAAATCGGTCAGCCACATAATACTGACGAAAAAGATATATCCCTTATGGGACTACCCATTCGGTGTGCCCGAGGTCGTCCAGTTCTTCTTCGACAACTACGGCCCGATGAATAAGGCTATAAATGCCCTCGACAAGACTACGGGGGAATCCCTCAGGAAGGACCTGGAGAGTGTGTTTTCAGAATTCAACATTGCGGAGAACGGCACGACTACGCTCTTCAGCGAATACCTGGAAGTGGATGCGCTTAAGAAACAGTAATTGGATTGATCGGTGCGGGCGACCTCGATCAAAGGGGGCCGCGGATATACGGCCCCTTCGCCAATATTTAAAAAGCGTTGCTGCTCACTCCGCCTTGCGGCCTCCTTCATATTCCAGCGGAATTGGTTTAGAATAAAAACGATCCATGGATCGTGGCCGGGAATATATTAAAGAAATCGAATCGTATTTTCTGACACTGGCGGGGGAGGGGATAATGCTCTCCCCGATCGACTACAGCCTCATTCAGGACTGGAAAAAGCGTCAGGTGCCCAGGGAAGTCGTCCTAAAGGGTATAAACAGGGCGTTCTCGGAAAGCGGAACGAAGTCGAAGGGCGCAGGTGTCTCCCCGAGGAGCCTCAAACACTGTGCGACCTACGTGGAGAAGTGTATCGAGGAATACGGTCCTCCGGTAACAGAAAGGAAATCGAAGCGTGAGTCCCGGCCCGGAAGTGATGATACGGAAGTCACGGAGAGGCTCGAGAGGCTAATACATGATGCGAAGACGCCGGCCGTCAGGGACTATTATATCAAGCTCCGGAAGCTGGTCCTCGGCCTCGAAAAGGCAGGCGGCGTTAATGACGTTTCATCGGTCATGAATCTCGAGAAGGAGTCCCTTGAAGAGTTCTTCCGCGCGCTGCCCGAAAAAGAGAGGGAAAAGATCAGCACTGAGGCGGAGAAGATGATAAAAGACAGGGCCCGCTACATGACGAAGGCCGCATACGACGAGAGCCTCGTCTCTTTCAGAAATGAGATTCTCGGAAAAAAGTACGGAATAAAGTGTATAATCTCCTGAAAGCCATATGAAGATGACGAAGAACAAGGGGACCTTCGGCTGTGACGACTGTCACTGGTCGGGGTTTGTCGTAAAGAATAAAGGGAATTTCGCTGCGGCCGCGCTTTGCGCGTGCGTCCTCGAATGCCGGGAGTGCCGGGGGACGGGGAATGTGCTCCTGACCAGCGAGAAGGGCTATTCGTATATATCTCCGTGCCCGTCCTGCGGGGTCGTCAGGCGGAACGTCAGGCTCTACAATATCGCCGGCATACCGGCCAAGTATTCGCACGTGCTCCAGGTGGACGCCGGTCTCGTCCCCACCCATATCAACAGGCACCTCCAGATGGCGCTCAAATACGCGAAGGAAGAGTTCGTAAAGAAGTACCCGACGAAAAAAGGCTTCCTGCTCATGGGCCCGTCCGGTCTGGGCAAGACCCATCTCGCCGTTGGGACGATCGCCGAGCTCACACTTTCCCACGGCGTAAAGTGCATGTTCAAGGACTTCTTTTACCTGCTGTCCGAGTTAAAGCAGGCCTATTCCGAAGGGACCCCCGAGAACGAGGTCATATTGCCTCTAATAGAGACCGAGGTGCTCGTCATAGACGAGCTCGGCAAGGGGAGGAGCAACGAATGGGAGCTCAACACACTGGACCAGCTTATATCGAAACGGTATAACGCCTCGAAGCAGACGCTGATAACGACGAACTACGTCACGAGGGAGATCGCGAAAGATACCGGCCATTCGGACGAAATTCTGGAAGTGAGGGTAGGGGAGCGTATCGCGTCACGTCTTTTCGAGATGTGCGAGCTCATACACCTCGAGGGCAGGGATTACAGGAAAGAGAGAAAAAAGGTCTAGAACTTCCAGTGCTGTGAATAATCCTTCTTGACCCTGTCTATTATAAGGTCGGCCCCCGTGGGTTCTTTCGGGGAATCGTAAGGCGAGCGCTTCTTGTCGAGGAGCTCTTCCAGCACTTCCTTCATGGAGATCCACAGGCCGTCGAGGTTATATCCGCCTTCGAGTATGAATACGATCTTCCCGCCCGAGTGTTTCTCTGCTGCGTCTGTTAGGAACCTCGTCATCTTCGCGAACCCTTCGGGCGTGACCTTCATCCCGCCGAGCGGGTCGTCGTAGAATGTATCGAACCCGGCGGAGACGATTATGAATTCGGGCTTATACTGGTCCGTTACCGGTCCCAGAATCTCGTTGAAAATTTTCACGTACTCTTTGTCCCCCATCCCCGGCGGAAGGGGCACGTTCACCGTATATCCCTTGCCCTCGCCTTCACCCGTTTCGGAAGGCCCCCCGGTGCCGGGGTAATACGGGTATTGATGGGTCGAGAAATAAAGGACTTTGGGCGTGTCGTAGAACATGTGCTGAGTGCCGTTTCCGTGGTGGAGGTCCCAGTCGACAATGAGCACTCGTTCGAACCCCTTAATTTCCGTGAGATATGCGCCCCCGACGGCAGCGTTGTTAAAGAGGCAGAAGCCCATGGCCCTGTCCGCTTCCGCATGGTGTCCCGGAGGCCTCACCAGCGGGAAAGCCCTGTCCACCTCGCTCGCGAGCACACTGTCTATCGAGGACAGCACCCCCCCCGCGGCCCTCACGGCGGCGTCGAACGAGACCGGGCAGGTGGAAGTATCCGCGTCGAGGAATACCTTCGGCTTTCCTTTTGTAAACGCCATTTTGTCGTAATGCTCGGGCGTATGCACGAGGATGATCTCCTCCTTCGTTGCGTCCCGCGGGACGATCTTCGATACCTCGTCGAGGAGCCCTGTGTGCTTGAGCATGTCGATTATGGCGAGCAGCCTCTCCTGGGATTCGGGGTGCCCGAACCCGTTGTCATGTTCGACGTAGAGCCTGTCCAGTACGATTCCGACATTCGGCATATTCAGTCAATCCTTTTTTTTATGCGGGATAAAAGGCTAGCACAGTATCGGCGTTTAGAAAAGCGCAAATACAGTCCTTCAGGGACGGCGGAGCCCTTCGACCTCTCCCGTAAGGTATAAAGAGCCTGCTATACACGCTGGCTTGTCTTCGTTAAGTAAATCTTTGTAAGCTTTCCTGAAATCCTTCTCCGTCCTTACCGCGCCGGGAAATATTCTCGATACCTTTTTTGCCAGCGCTTTAGCGCCGATCGCCCTCTCGGATTCTATTTCCGTAACTATGAACTTTCGGGCTAAGGGGGTTAATTCCCTTATGAACCGGCTATGGTCCTTGTCGACGAGCATCCCGATGAGGAACGTGAATTTGAGCGTGGGATACATGGTCTTAAGCGATTTGACGAGCGCCTTCGCGCCCCCGGGATTGTGCGCGCTGTCGAGGATAATCGGAGGGTTTTCTCTCAGTATCTCGAGCCTCCCGCGCCAGCCGATGCTGAGGAGACCGCGTCTCAGGTCTCTTTCCCTGATTTCGATACCGTGATTTTCGGAGAGCGCTTCGAGTGCCGCAATTGCAACCGACAGGTTTTCTATCTGATATAAGCCCTTGAGGTTCGAGCGAAGTCCCGGGAGTCTCCACGCGCTGCCCGTGTAATCGAAATCGTCCGTATTTTCTCCCCTCGATCTAAAGTCCCTCCCGTAAATCTTGAGAGGCGATTTAAGCCCGGCGGCGTATTCCTTAATGACCCCGAGCGCTCTCCCTCTCGCTCCCGTCACCGCAGGGACGCCCCGTTTTATGATACGCGCCTTCTCGGACGCTATTTCTCCTATCGTCGTTCCGAGGTATTCCATATGGTCTTTCGATACGTTGGTTATGACCGATACGAGGGGGGTTATAACATTCGTCGCGTCCCACCTGCCGCCCATGCCCACCTCAAGCACGCTGAAATCGACCCCGGATTCGGCGAAATAAACGAACGCGGCGGCGGTCAGCACCTCGAAATAGCTCGGACTCCTGTCGATGGTTTTTTCAGCTGTTCTTTTTACGCGGAGGATTATCCGGGCGAGGTCGGAGCCGTCGATTTCTATCCCGTTTATTTTGATCCGCTCCGTAACATTAATCAGGTGAGGGGAGGTATATGCGCCAGTGTTCCAGCCCCCGGCCCTGAGTACTGAGGATATGGCTGCGGCTGCCGACCCCTTGCCGTTCGTCCCCCCCACGATTATCCCCTGCGCTTTATCCTGGGGGCTTCCAAGGGATTCGAGGAGCTTCTTTATCCTTCCGAGCCCCGGCTTTATCTTGTGGAGACCCAGGGAATTCAGGTAAATGTATGCGTTTTCCATGGTTGATTTACGAGCCTGACTGGATGATTATATCATGTAATCCGGGGGCGTTTAGAGTGAAACTGGTATGATGGTAATAATTTCCAATTAATAATTCTCACCTCTTGATATTCCTTTCATTTTAGTTTATATTGATAATACATATCAATTTCACAGGGAGCGTTAGAATGACTCCTGTAGCACAGATGAAAATGGACAGAAGAAAGACTTTCAATGAGTTCATATCCAGGAAGCGGCTCAAGTCCACGAAGCAGAGGGACGTAATCTTCGACGAGTTCTTCGGCAATTACATGGGCAGGCACGTGACGGTGGAGGAGCTCTACGAGGACATAAAGCGCAAGTATCCCCATATCGGGTTTGCGACGGTATACAGGACGCTCAAGCTCTTCAGGGAGAGCGGCATAGCCTCCGAGAGGAATTTCGGCGACGGCAAGTCCCGCTACGAGCCTATACGCGACGAGCGCGAGCACCATCATCACATGATCTGCACGGAGTGCGGCAAGATCTACGAGTTCGCCAACAACCAGGTCGAATCGTGCCTGAACCAGATAGCGAAGCTGAACGAGTTCAAGCTAGAGAACCACAAGCTCGAGATTTACGGCCTTTGCTCCTCTTGCAGGGAAAGCAGGTAATCCGCTGGCAGCGGGTTCCCGGAGAACTGTGCTCCAGAAGGGGTCGTTCGAAGCCTCTTAGCTGATCACCCTCACCATCTCTCTTACCGCGTTTTCAAACCCCACCATCAGAGCCCTTGACACTATGCTGTGCCCGATGTTGAATTCCTCGATTCCTTCGATGAGGGCTAGAGGTCCCGCGTTTACGTAGTTGAGCCCGTGCCCGGCCGAAATTCTCATCCCGAGCCCTGACGCCTTCTTTACGGCCTTTTTAATCTTTCTCAGCTCGTCGTCCCTGACCGTTTCGCTCACGGCTTCGGCATAAGCTCCGGTGTGAATCTCCACCATCTCCGCTCCCGTCGACTTTGCGGCCTTTATCTGCTCTGCGTCGGGGTCTATGAACAGGCTTACGAAAATGCCCCCGTCTCTCAGCGCCTTGACGGTGCGGGTTACACCTTTTGAATTCCCCGCGACGTCGAGTCCGCCCTCCGTCGTGAGCTCCTTCCTCTTCTCAGGTACGAGTGTTGCCATGTCTGGCACGATATTACGGGCTATGGCTACCATTTCCTCCGTGGCGGCCATTTCAAGGTTAAGTTTGGTCCTTACGGTCCCCCTCAGTATCGTGACGTCCCTGTCCTGAATGTGTCTCCGGTCCTCCCTCAGATGCACGACAATTCCGTGCGCCCCCCCGAGCTCGGAGAGATATGCGGCGAGCACCGGGTCGGGCTCGTTCCCTCCACGCGCCTGTCTCACGGTCGCCACGTGGTCTACATTCACGTTCAGTCTCGGCATCAGGCTAGAGCCCCTATGTCCCTCTTTATCGCGTCGGCGAGCTCGTCGGCTATCTCTTTTATGAGCGATACGTCCTCGCCCTCGACCATAACCCTCGATATGGGCTCCGTCCCGGAATATCTTATGTTTATCCTGCCTTTCCCGCTGAGGCGGGTTTCGTTCCTGTCGAGGAGCGCGGAGAGCCCTTTTATCTTGCTGAGCTCTTTCTTCTTCCGTATCTTCACGTTAAGGAGGAGCTGCGGATAGAGGTCGATTATTTTCGAAAGCTCCGATAATTTTCGGCCCTCTCTTTTCATAATCGCCAGCACCTGGAGCGCTGCGAGCGTCCCGTCTCCTGTCGTCGTGTGGTCGAGGAATATTATATGCCCCGACTGCTCCCCGCCGAGGTTCGAGCCCCTCGCCCTCATTGCCTCTACTACGTATCTGTCTCCGACCTCTGTCCTTACGAAATCTATGCTCTTACCCCGTATGAAATTTTCGAGCGCCATGTTGCTCATGAGAGTCGTAACGACCGTATTCCCCCTGAGCTTACCGTTCTTTATCATCTCGTCGGCGCATATCGCTATGATCTTGTCTCCGTCCACGATCTCGCCCCTTTCGTCGCAGAATATGACCCTGTCCGCGTCCCCGTCGAGCGCGATACCGAGGTCGGCTCCGGTCTCGAGCACCTTTAGTCTCAACAGCTCCGGTTTGAGAGAGCCGCACTCGGTATTTATATTCCTGCCGTCCGGATGCACACCGATCGTAATCACGTCTGCGCCCAGCTCTTCCAGTATTGTCGGCGCGACCTTGTACGCGGCCCCGTTCGCGCAGTCGAGGACAATCCTTATCCCTTCGAGGGTCAGATCGTCCGGAAACGAGTTCTTCGCGAAGACCACGTACCTTCCCGGTGCGTCTTCTATCCTGTGGGCCTTCCCGATCTCCCCGGGCGTGGCTGCGAGCCGCTCGCTTCCTCCGTTCTCCATCAACTCCTCGATTTTCAGCTCCGCCTCGTCGGGGAGCTTGAAACCGTGACTGTCGAAGATCTTTATGCCGTTGTCCTCGTACGGGTTGTGGG
>DATIET010000001.1:0-3215 GCA_035455615.1 Thermodesulfobacteriota bacterium | reverse complement strand
CTTCCCGGCGGCCGCGCAGTAATCGTCGTTCCCCTCGTAGCCGAAGCACGCGCGGAAGTACTCGTACATCGGAGAGAACCCCTCCTCCTGGTCCCCGTACTCGCGCCGCCACCAGGCGAAGCTCTGCCTGTAAAATATACCGTCACGCCCGCATATATCGGATATATATTTCTCCGAATACCCGCACTTCGCCAGGTACGCCGTGCACCTCTCCCAGAAATTGTCGAACGCGTTTAAGAGCCTCACCCTCTCCTCGGCGCGCCTCAGTATGTAATAGATGTACTTGAACCCTTCGAGGTAGCGCTCGAGCGTCCTCTCCGCCCTCAGCACCGGGAAGAACTCCCTCTCGCCCGGCTTGATGTAATCGGCGAACGGGTCTATCCCCTCGTAGAGCGCGAACAGGCTCTTGAGTGTCCGCTCCGGGCTCGCGTCCCCGCCGAGACTCCGGAGAAACGCGAGCGCCTCCCTCAAGAGCCTCTTCTGCCTCGGCGTAGTATCCCCGCTCACACACGTAGTATGTTTTACGATTCCTCCCGGACTTCCTCCGCTTAGTCCAACGGTATAGCCAACACCGTTCGTGCTGAGCTTGTCGAAGTATGAACGGTGTTGGCTTCCGACCCCATCCGCACATCCGGTATCATCGGTTTCTTCTATTGTCCGCGGTGACTCGCCGTCACCCCCTCTTCCGTCTGAGCGCGCGGTTTCCGGCCGGAAGCGCCCGCCCGCGGGATGCGCTCTCGATCCCCCTGAGCTCTCCGTAAACCCTCTCGATCTGTTCGTTTGCATTTCGTCCCTCCCGCAATTTTTCTCTGAAGCTGATATGCACATCCGTCCCTCCGCCCTCCTCCGTCACGGTTACTCCCGGCCCGTCCCTCACCCCGGACGCCCGCCGCATCTTCCGCAGATGCCACTCTACGGACTGCGCCTGGCTCGCGAGCAGGCATATGTCGGGCGGCTTGTGCATCCACCCGAAGACGCCCCCTTCCAGCTGGGACGCGATCATGAACGCCGCCCCCTCCCCCGCAAGCTCGTAGACCTCCCCCGGCTCCATATCCGGGTTAAGCTCACGGAGCCTCCTGAAATACGTCTCTGCCGATTTATACTCCCGCCCTCCAGTGAGCGCCGGCTGCCCGGCCGCCTCCTCGTAAAGCCCCCTGAAAACCTCGTTATACCATCTCGACGGCGAGTAGGGGTCTATTCGCTTCTCCCTCTTCCGAGCAACGTCGGAATCCGCACCTTCTCCCCCTACGCTGTTGCAAGATTTAATTCCCTCTCCCCTCCGAGGGAGAGGGCTAGGGTGAGGGGGTACCTCTGGTTCATAATTCAGTCTTTCATCCCGAATCCCCGCAAAAAGACCACGGGGGCCCTTCCCTGCCCGTGCAAGATGGATTTGACCAGCCTTACCTCCGGAGCGGTCATTGCGCGGGGCCTCCTGACCGGGCCCCCCGGTCTCTCGTATAAAGCCGTAATTCATTTCCCCCTCCTCGCTCTCTTTCTCTCCTTCCTCCCTCACGCTCAAATCATCACCCGCGCGCTCACGGCCGTCCGCGTTTTTTGCGGACGTGTTCTTACTCTCGTCTCTCTTATTAAACTCTTCTCTTGTATTAGGGGTGAACGATTCTTCATATACGTGGGTGTCCATTTCTTCACCTACAGTGGGTGAACTTTTCTTCATGATGGATCTCAGCTTCCTCACAAGCGGGTCTATGCTGAACACTACGCCGTTCGTCCTTCCGTTCCCGTGTCTGCTCACCTTCCTCTTCAGAAATCCCTTCTTCTCGAGGGAAGCGAGCACCTTCTTTATCCCCCTCTCGCTCATGCCGCTCACTTCCGTCAGGTGCTTGTACGGGTTCATGGTCCCGCTGAACGAGTAATAGTCCACATAGTCGAGCAATATGGTATATTCGTTATTGGTGATGCCGAGCTCGGCGCGCTTGAGTCTCAGCGCCCTCGGCACGCGCATGAAACCTTTCTCCGTAATCAGACTCTCCCAGTTCTCCCCGCTCATCTCAGTCTCCGTGTCAGTCCTGTTGGCATTTGTGCTCGTCATCCTGAGCCATGTCCCGGCCTGTCCTGAACTTGATTCAGGAACTCCTATCCGGGATTGCTTCAGGATTGTTTCAGCATCTCGTATTTGTTTGTATTGTCATACTGAACTTGTTTCAGGATCTCATTTTTTCATTCCTTCCTCTTTAATCCCCTCCTTAGAAAAAGGAGGGTTAGGGAGGATTTTTCTTTTTCTTTTGAAAACTCTTCCCACAGAAAAATCTAAATCCCCCTAAATCCCCCTTTACAAAGGGGGAAAATGCTTTTCTTGTTTTCTAGTTCCCTCCTTTCGTAAAGAACGAATGCGAACAAGCGAGCATTCGGACGCCATCCCAACAAAGGCGGCTGAGTAATTTAATTTCCAGCTCATCATTGCCTAAGCCAAAATAGTGTTAGGGTGGATTTGTCTTTTTTCTTCCTTCCTTTCATTCATTGCTCCCCCCATACCTTATATATATAAGAGGTCCCGGCGCCCCGGCACCGCCAGGGGACTGGCCCCGCCGGAGCATCTCCGGGACCGTCTCTGTAGGAGTGCGGCTCCGGCTTTCCCTTCACACAAAATGGATGGAGGATTGCGATGAATAAGAGCAATCTGTCGCCCTTGGCTGAGTGCAAACATGTCGATGTCTCCTCTCGCAGCTGCATAAGCCAAAATCAATTGGTCGCCCTTGGCTGAATGCAATCAAGCCCCCTGATTCACCCGCGAAAGCCGCGGGTATAAAATTGCGGGAAAGCCGGAGCGGTTGGCCTCTGCCCGTCTCATCTCTTCGTGAGCTCGAGCAAATTATTATTGCGCCCGGTCCCGGGGTCGGCAGCGTCCTCTATCGCGCGCTCGTACACGCGCCTGAGCTCCCCGATCTCCACGTCGACCGCCCTGCAGTCGTACCCGGCAGCCGTCTCCCTGCACGCCGTCACCGTTACTTCCTGCCCGTCGCCCCCCTCGAACGCCCTCCCCAGGTGCCACGTCATGTAAAGGAACCCGAACCCGAGAACCGCGTAACTCATGTACCTAAGCAACGAATACTTCATGACCGCCTCCTCGCAGACAAATCGTGTCTGCTCTTGATTTGTTACACTTCCCTCTCCCTTGAGGGGAGAGGGTCAGAGTGAGGGTGATACAATTCACTCTCGTTCAAAGCTCTGACAATTACCTCCAATATAATCTCCAC